>NZ_AJML01000021.1:0-178479 GCF_000259525.1 Streptococcus sp. SK140
GTCTCTGCTTCTTTCCATTTATAGGTATGATGTCCAAAACGATTGGGCAAGGTCGTAAAATCATATTTTCCCATAGTTTTATCCTTCCAAGGCTTGACGCAAGTCTTCAATCAAATCTCTAACATCCTCAATACCAATAGACAAGCGCAAGAGATCATCTGTCAATCCATAAGAATGGCGAACCTCTGCAGGAATGTCCGCATGGGTTTGAGTAGTTGGGTATGTAATCAGACTTTCTACACCACCTAAACTTTCAGCAAAAGAGAATACTTTCAAAGTATTTAAGATATGAGGGATACGCTTCTCATCTGCCACTTTAAATGAAATCATTCCTCCACGACCTGTATACAAAACTTCTTTGACAGCAGGTGATTGTTCTAGAAATGCTACAATCTCTTGAGCATTAGCTGTTGAGCGCTCCATACGAAGTGACAAGGTTTTAAGACCACGAATCAATTGATAACTATCAAATGGTGACAAAACAGCCCCTGTCGTGTTGAGATTGTAAAAGAGTTTTTCATATAATTCAGCACTATCTGTCACAACTACACCAGCTAAAACATCATTGTGACCTGCAAGGTATTTTGTCGCTGAATGAAGGACGATATCTGCCCCGTCTTCAATTGGACGTTGGTAGATAGGACTGTAGAAGGTATTGTCCACGACAACTTTAGCCCCCTTAGCATGAGCTAATGTTGACAATTTTTCAATATCAAATTCCAACATCAAAGGGTTGGTTGGTGTTTCGATATAAAGTACATCCACATCCTTTTCTAGTTCGGCAATTAGCTCTTCTTCTGTGTTGGCATAAGTAAAGTGGAAACGTCCTTCCTGCTCAACTTGATTGAACCAACGGAAAGAACCACCATAAAGGTCACGGACAGCCAAAACCTTGCTTCCTACTGGAAAAATGCTAAAGGCCAACACAATCGCAGACATACCTGAACTAGTTGCTAGAGCATAGTGGGCTGATTCAATAGCTGCTAAGACTTCCTCTGCCTTGCTACGAGTTGGGTTTTTAGTGCGGGTATAGTCAAATCCAGTTGATTGACCAAATTCTGGGTGCTGATATGTCGTTGAAAAGTGAATAGGTGTAACCAAAGCACCTGTTGCTTCATCAGACTTGATCCCTGCTTGTGCTAAAATTGTGTTGATGTGAAATGATTTACTCATACAATACCTCCAAATCTATAGTAACTATTGTACCACTTATTTTGTATCCTTCGTTTTCTTGTTTTCAAGAGCTAGTTATAGTTTCAAACTATATAAAAAACGATAACCTTTTCTAGAGTTATCGTTTTTTTGTTAAAAATCATTATTTAACGTGTTTAGCTAATTCTTCTTGGGCTTTTTTGTTAGATTCTTCTTTTTCTTTTAGCCATTTTTCTTTAGCTTTTTCATACTCATCAGCCGTTACAGTCTTATCTTGCAACTTGAGATATTTGTATGATTCGACACCCTTATTTCCTGCTTGTGAGAATGGCGATGAGAATGGAACTGTCTTTCTCAAGGTCGGTGTTCCACCTTGAGAAACGTTTGGAATAGCAAGAGCGCTATCAACGAGCCAAGCTTGAACTTCAGCATATTTTTCATAACGTTTTGCTGGTTCTTGCTCCTTGTTCGCTTCTTCTAGCATTTGAGTGTAAGTATCCAGACCAACTGCCTTAGCCTTGTCATTGACCTCACCTGGTTCTAGACCAATGTTTTGCAACATACCACCGTTATTGACATTTAGGATATCTAGATAGCTTGATGGATCCAAGTAGTCCGCACTCCAACCGCCATTATAGATATCAAAGTCTTTTTGAGCTGCAGTTTGAGCTAGGTAGCTAGAATTATCGAAGTCGTCTGTTGATAATTGTTGAATATCGATAACCACATTCTCAGCTCCTAGAACAGATTCGATGGATTGTTTCAAAGAGCTTGCTTCAAGTACACCTTTTTTAGCTGATTGGTCAACTGATACATCCAAGTGGATTGGGAATTGCACACCCTTAGCTTCCAATTCTTTCTTGGCTTCCGCAAATTTAGCCTTAGCTTTATCAGGATTGTAGTATGGGTCTTGTGCATCTGCAAAGTTGATTCCTTGCCATTCTTGGCCATAGTTGACCATCTTTTCTGAAACAACATCGCCAAAGTCTTTTCCGTTGATGCTTACAAATGTTGGAGGTACAACTAGGTTACGAATAATCTTCGTTGCTCCGTCCTCCCCTTGAGATTGTGCTCCATAGGCTGTACGGTTGTATGCATAGTTGAAGGCTTGACGGAAGTTTTTATTCAGAACTGCTTCTTGGGTTGATTTCTTTTCGATATCTGAGGACTTAGACGTGAAGTTATAAGATTTTCTGTCCAAGTTGAAGTTCAAGTAATAAGAAGTTGCATTTTGCATACTATAGATGATGTTATCCTTGTTCTTCTCTTTAATTCCTTCAAAGCTTGAGCTATTTGGATAGAGACGCGCGTAGCTATAGACTCCTTCTACAAAGTTACGTGCTAGTGCATCTTGGTCACTACCATCATAATAGGCCAATTTCACATCATCCACAAAGACATTTTTTTCATCCCAGTAGTTGGGATTTTTCTTGAATTCGATAACAGATTTTGAAACAAAAGATTTCATTAAGAAAGGTCCATTGTACAAAATACTAGAAGGGTCTACCTTACCAAAATCATCCCCTTTTGATTTCAGGAAGTCTGCATTGACAGGGAAGAGAATGGTTGATGTTGTTTTAGAATTCCAATAAGATTCTGGTCGTGTCAAAGTGTACTGAACTGTTTGGTCGTCAATCGCCTTAACACCGACAGTTGAAAAGTCAGTTGTTTTCCCGTTGATATAGTCATCCAAACCTGCTACAGAATCTTGAACCAGGTACAAAGCTTCGGATTTTTTATCAGCAGCATATTTCAAACCAGTTACAAAATCTTGGGCAGTTACTGGAGCATATTCTTCACCTTCAGAGGTATACCACTTAGCATCTTTACGAAGTTTATAAGTGTATGTCAAACCGTCCTGAGAAACAGTCCAATCTTCTGCCAAGGATGGAACGTAGTTACCGTATTGGTCATTTTCCATCAACCCATCTACCAAATTGGTAACGATGTCATTGGTTGTTGCACGGTTTTCTGCAAGATAGTTCAAACTAGACGGATCGCTAGAATAGACATAGTTGTATGTTTTAGTTGAACTAGCTGAGTTGCTACAAGCCGCCAATAGTAGACCGGCACTTAGGGCAAGGCCTGCCAGCGTCAGATATTTTGCCTTAGACTTTTTCATTTCCAGAACCTCCAAATTTAAATATTTGTATCATTATACAGCTATTGTTTTTTTTAGTCAAGCAATTTTATCTAATTTTTACCAAATTATAGATTTTTTTCTACTAATTTTATATTTTATCCTATTTTTTAAATAAAAAAATGAACAATTTAAACTTTTTCGGATAGAAAAGTTCAAATTATTCATTTTATTTATAAAGCATTATGATAATTTTAATCGTGCTCGTAACTGGTCAGCTTTCGCCTGTCCAATAACCTTATCTAAGAGACGAGTATAGAGACTCATGAATCCGTAGAGCCCACCACCGATTGTTCCGATTAGGGCGACATAGATAAAGCTCCAGAAACGTCCAGTTGGATGGAAAACAAATCCAAGAATCCATTGTAAGAAGCCTACCAGGATAAACATGACAAGAGTTAAAATAGTCACTAGGATGGTTCGTTTAAGGATAATTTTTCGATGAACTCCTGAAATCTGACAGATCTCGCGATACATTAAAACAATTGGAATGATAAGACCGATGGTCGTTGAAATGAGAGGACCATAGCTATGGAAAATCGCTATTGATGGTATTTGTAAGACGAGCTTGGCAATGAAACCATAGAAAAAGAAAAGGATTGCCTTGCGGTTACGGAACATTGCTTGAAGCATTGGTGATAAGACCATGTACAAACCTAGGATTGTTGACTGCAAGACTGCAAAGACAAACAAGCCCATAGCCAAACTATCTGGCTTACCGTAAAAGACTGTATAGAGGGGTTCTCCTACCATGACTACTCCAACCGTTGCAGGTAAGAGGAATAGGAAAAGCATGGTGATACTATCTTGAATGAGACGAGAAGCTGCTGGTAAATCTCCCTTTACATAGTTCTCTGTCAAGAGAGGTAGACCAACGCTACCAATCGAAACTCCTACCGAAATTAAAATCATGGTGATTTTATTAGGATTGGCAGAGAAATAAGAAAACATGACAATTAAGTCTTCATTACTATAGTTGGTAAACCACTTCATGCTATTGATAAAGGTATTTTGGTCCAAGATTTGGAAGAGCTGAATAGCTGACCCTGTTATGATAAAAGGAATAGCTTCCTTAATCGTATCAATTAACAGATGTTTGCTATCAATCTTATCTCGCGTTTCAAAAACTTTTTGAAGCATCCCTTCTTTAAAAAGGAAATAAAGTAAGACAGCAAAGCTAGCTACCATTCCCACAAAGGCCGCAAAGGTAGACTGGGTGACTGCTGCTAGATAATCTTTTGAACCTAACTTCATGATGATAAAGGTTGCTAAGAGCATCCAAATGACACGGATAACCTGCTCCGCAATTTGACTCATGGCATAAGGCTTGAGATTATTCATTCCTTGGAAAAATCCGCGGATAACACTCATAGATGGGAAAATCAATACCGCCCAAGCCAAGCTCTGCATAATTGGAATTAAGTCCTTACCGACACCAGAAAGGTCTGCCATCCAAGGCGCAAAGAGATATAAAACCAAAGCAAAGACAAGACCGAGTCCAGTCATAAAGCCCAGAAAACTTCGAATCAGGGCAAAACTATGCTCTTCCTCATGCATGGTGTTATACTTGGCAACTTGCTTTGCGACTGCCACCGGGATACCCGCTGTCGAAATCAGCAAGAACCATGCGTAGATATTGTAACCCATAGTGAAGAGTCCATTGGCCTTAGCGGCATAAGTCCCCATCCAGATATACCAAGGGATGATGTAAATGGCTCCGAGCAGGCGACTGATAAAGTTACTAGCTGTAAGCCAAGCAGTCCCGCGTAACATCTGGGCCTGCTGATGATTATTTTCGTTAGACATAACTTCCTCATTCATTTTTAATCACTAGGAAATGTTCCTTATCTTCCATTATAAACTTTTCCTTGTTACTTGTAAAATTCAGACTTGAAGTTTATAATAGAAAGTATGATAAAGATAGAAACTATATTAGATATTTTAAAGAAGGATGGTCTCTTCCGTGAGATTATCGACCAAGGATATTACCACTACAACTACAGTGATGTTATTTTTGATAGCATTAGTTATGATAGCCGAACAACCAAAGAAAATACTCTATTTTTTGCAAAAGGAGCTGCCTTTAAAAAAGAATATCTGTTTTCAGCTATCGCACAAGGGCTTGGTTGGTACGTGGCTGAGCAGGACTATGAAGTAGGTATTCCTGTTATTGTTGTTAACAATATCAAAAAAGCCATGAGTTTGATTGCCATGGAATTTTATGGCAACCCTCAGGAGAAACTGAAAATCCTTGCTTTCACTGGCACTAAAGGAAAAACAACAGCGGCTTACTTTGCCTATCATATCTTGTCCCAACGCTACCCAACAGCCCTCTTATCGACAATGAATACAACTTTAGACGGCAAGACTTTCTTCAAATCTTCCTTCTCAACACCTGAAAATATTGATCTCTTTGATATGATGGCTCAAGCGGTTAAAAATGGTAGAACTCATTTGGTAATGGAAGTTTCCAGCCAAGCTTATCTGGTAAATCGAGTGTATGGTTTAACTTTCGACGTGGGAGTTTTTCTCAACATCACACCAGACCATATTGGTCCTATTGAGCATCCAACCTTTGAAGACTACTTCTACCACAAGCGTCTCTTGATGAAAAATAGCCGATCAGTTGTCATTAATAGTGATATGGACCATTTTTCAGTCTTGAAGGAACAAGTAGAAAATCAAGAACATGACTTCTATGGTAGCCAGTCAAGTAACCAAATTGAAAACTCCAAAGCCTTTAGCTTCTCAGCAACCGGTAAATTAGCTGGAGATTATGACATCCAGTTGATTGGGCACTTCAACCAAGAAAATGCAGTCGCTGCAGGACTTGCCTGCCTTCGTCTAGGTGCTAGTCTTGAAGATATCAAAAAAGGGATTGCGTCTACTCGCGTCCCTGGTCGCATGGAAGTTCTCACACAGAAAAATGGCGCAAAAGTTTTCATTGACTACGCCCACAATGGTGACAGTCTTAAAAAACTAATCTCAGTTGTTGAAGCACATCAAACTGGAAAGATTGCTCTAGTGCTTGGCTCAACTGGAAACAAGGGAGAAAGCCGTCGCAAGGACTTTGGACTTCTCCTCAATCAACATCCTGAAATTCAAGTCTTTCTAACAGCTGATGATCCAAACTACGAAGATCCGATGGCCATTGCAGATGAAATCAGTAGCTATATCAGTCATTCCGTTGAAAAGATTGCTGACCGTGAGCAAGCTATCAAGACTGCTATGTCTGTTACAAGTCAAGAACTGGACGCTGTTATTATCGCTGGTAAAGGAGCTGACTGCTACCAAATCATCCAAGGTAAGAAGGAAGACTATCCTGGTGATGCAGCCGTCGCAGAACGTTATCTATAGTAAATTTAAAGAAGGCTAGGAAATTTCCTAGCCTTTATCTTTTTATAAAAATTAATCTTTCCT
The DNA here is from genome assembly GCF_000259525.1 of Streptococcus sp. SK140. Lineage (NCBI taxonomy): Bacteria > Bacillati > Bacillota > Bacilli > Lactobacillales > Streptococcaceae > Streptococcus > Streptococcus sp. SK140. Next base: position 6,713 of record NZ_AJML01000021.1, read on the forward strand.
TATCAAATTCGACAGCTAACTCATATTTCCCATCTTCTTTTTGAAGGATGTAACCTAATAAGACTAAACTATCAACAAAGATATCTCGACGCTTCTGCATGAGCTGGTCTTTTTTGAGAAATTTGAGCAAAAAGGTTGTCATATATTTGAAAGCATACTCAGGATTGACATCCCCCAAAACAGCATAAAGAGCCTGCTGTTTTTCTGTCAAAGGATACTGGTGCTTAACCTTATAAAAATAATTAGACAAGGTCATCTTTTCCCTAGTAAAATCCGTATACTCTTCAAGGATAGCTGCATTGGTTTGGTTACGTAATTCAGTCTGAAATTCTTTCTCCAGGATTTCTTGATAGATTGGACTATCATCTCTCACAAAGACTTCTTGGTCTAGTTCAAGAGATTCTGTAGATTCTAGAATGGGGAGATTGAGATAATAGCGTTTGTTTTCTCTCAAAATTAAACCCGCTTTAATGTATTCCTCCAAATACTTATCAACAGGTATCTCTGGAAACTGAGCCTTGATTTCACGGAGGATAACATCATCATGCTGATCAAGATAGTCAACTAAATCTCTAAAGAATGGCTGTCGCGTTAAGCGAGAGGAATTAAAAATCTGAATCATGAAGATTCCTTTCTTTACAAACTAAAAGTGGTGATGTTGCTAATTGACTCGGATTAGTGCCAGGCTGATTCAAAGGTACAGGAAGTCCTAGTTCTCTATAATATTGACTCCAGAAATCACTGATTTCCTCTACACCATCTCCAAATTTCATAGGAATAGTCTCAAAAATAGGGAGTAGTTCAGCAATGAACTGGGAACAGTAGAAACCATCACCATCTGGGTAAAAGGAAACATTATAGGGTGCACCTAAGTGGCTCTCTGCCCGCTTTTTGACTTCTGTACAATCAATCTCCGCATAGTGATAAAGGTCATAGACCTTCTCAGCTTCAAAGAAATCTTCAGGGGACTGGGCAAGGACACCGCCTTCTGTAGTTGCATGATAGACCTGTCCGTCCAAAAAAATGGCCACATGGCTATAGTTGCCAGTAGATTCCTGGATGGCTTGTCCTATATCCGAATCATCTTTCACAAAGATTAAATCACCATTTTCTAACATACTTCTCTCCTAGCAAAAAAGGAGTCGAAACTCCTTTTTAACAATGGGTTTCCCCATCAATCATTAAGCATTGAAGCTTTCAGTCAATTGTGGTACTACTTGTTTCTTACGTGAAACAGCACCTGGAAGGAAGGCATGGTTGTTTTCAAGTTTGAAGTTGAAAGCTGCTTCTACCTTGTCCATATTAGCACCAAGAGCCAAAATTTCTGAGTTTGAGTTGACGATATCTGTAATCATCAAAACAAAGTCAGAGTATCCGTTAGCTGCATTTGCTGCTTGGATAGCTGCTTCAATTTCAGCTTGACGTTCCAAGACTTCAGCGATATCAACTGTATTGACTTGAGCCACACGGACATTGTTTCCGTTGAGTTCAAATGTCTTAGCATCAATATCAATCAATTCTTCTGCTGACTTGCTTGCCAAGTTTGTACCAGCCTTGAGCATGGCAAGACCGTATTCTTCCAAGTTCACACCAGCCAATTCAGCCAATTCAGGCGCAATCACCTTATCTGATGGGTGAGTTGTTGGAGATTTCAAAAGAAGGGTATCTGAAATCAAACCTGAAAGCATTAAACCTGCAATTTCTTTTGGAACAGTTACACCGTGTTCTTTGAACATACGATATACGATAGAAGATGCTGATCCTACTGGCTCCAAACGCATGTAAAGTGGGCTGGCAGTTTCAAAGTTAGCCACACGGTGGTGGTCCACCACACCATAAACTTCTACTTCAGCGATATCTGACACTGATTGTTGGAATTCATTGTGGTCCGTCAAAATGACTTGTTCTGCACCTTCTGCCTTAGCTGAAGTGATAACACGCGGTGCTTCAACACCAAAATAATCTAATACGAAAGCTGTTTCTTCATTTGGAGTACCAAGAGCCACTGCTTCTGTATCCAAACCATAAGCTTCTTTCGCAAGATAAGCAAAGGCTACAGATGAACCGATAGCATCCGAATCTGGATTTTGGTGACCAAATACTAGAATCTTAGACATGATAATACCTCGTTTCTTTATTCTCTTTATTGTAGCATTTTTTTCAATTTTTGACAAAAGTAAGAGGAGTCAAAGAACTCCCCTCTACTCTTCAAAATGACCGAGTAAATTTTCCTCTTGGTTTTCAGATAAAAATCTTTCCTTTTGCACTCTCTTCTTACGTTTGAGAAGGGCTTCAGCAGACATGGCTTCTTCCTTACTATCGAAACCTTGAACATAGATGAGTTTTACTGGCAACCGAGCTCGTGTGTACTTGGCTCCCTTACCACTATTGTGAACAGCTATTCTTTTTTTGACATCCGTTGTATAACCAGTATAGTAGGAACCATCCCGACACTCAACTACATACATATAAGCTTTATGATCCATAATAGATTTCTTGAATTTCTGGAGTATAGGAACCATCATCATTATGAACAATGAGTGGTGGCAGAACCTTAAAACCACTAGTGGAGCCGTCCTTAATAGCCTCGATCAAAAGCATATTGGCTTCCTTCTCCCGTTTAGGGTAGACAAATTGCAGACGTTTTGGAGCCAAATTGTGTTGTTGAAGCGTTTCTAAAATATCTAACAAACGATCAGGACGGTGAACCATGGCTAGACGCCCGTTAGATTTGAGTATACTTTGGGCACTACGGCAAATTTCTTTTAGATTGGTCGTAATTTCATGCCGAGCCAACAAGTAGTGCTCACTCTCGTTCAGATTAGAATTTGGGTCCACCTTAAAATAGGGAGGATTGCACAAAATCAAATCAACCTTACTCCCCTGAATGTAAGCAGGCATATTCTTCAAATCATCACAAATGACCTGCATCTGTTCTTCCAAGCTATTTAAACGGACTGATCGTTCAGCCATATCTGCCAGGCGTTCTTGGATTTCAACAGACAGAATTTTCGCCTTAGTACGACTACTGGCAAAAAGTCCAACAGCTCCATTACCCGCACAAAAATCCACTATCAAGCCATTTTTAGGAAAACGAGGAAAGCGTGACAAAAGTACACTATCCACCGAATAGCTGAAAACCTCTCTATTTTGAATAATCTTGATATCTGTAGAAAAGAGCTGATTGATTCTCTCTCCTGATTTTAATAATTCTTCTACCATACTTCTATTATAACAAACTATATTAACATTCCAAGAGAGAAAAAATCAATTAAGACTTTTTCTTATTTAGATTAGAAATAGCTTCCTTGGTCCAGATAGGCATCATACGAGCCAAAGGAGCAAAGCCGTATTTGACACGGTCACTTGAAAAACGTCTCCGTCTCGGTAACTGATGTTTCTCTTCTTCCAAAGTCCGAATAGAAAGGCTTGCTTTCCCTGTATATTCGTCCAAATCGACAACTTGGACTTGAACTTCTTCACCGATTTTCAGTACATCATAGATATTCTCAATAAATCCTGTACGAATTTCAGAAATATGAATCAAACCTGTGATACCAGTCTCTAGCTCCACAAAGGCTCCATAAGACTGAATCCCTGTAATTCGCCCTGTTAGCTTATCACCTATTTTCATACTAGTCCTCGATTTCAATCGTTTCGATAACGACATCTTCAACTGGCTTGTCCATTGCTCCTGTTTCTACACCTGCAATTGCATCCAGAACTTCATAAGAAGCTTCATCTGCAAGTTGACCAAATACTGTGTGGCGGCGGTCTAGGTGAGGAGTTCCACCTTGTTCAGCATAAATTTCTGCAATTGGTTCTGGCCAACCACCACGAGCAATTTCTTTCTTAGAGTATGGCAAGTGTTGATTTTGCACGATAAAGAACTGGCTACCGTTTGTATTTGGTCCAGCATTAGCCATAGAAAGGGCTCCGCGGATATTGTAAAGTTCCTCTGAAAATTCGTCTTCAAATGACTCACCATAGATTGATTCGCCACCCATACCAGTACCAGTTGGGTCTCCACCTTGAATCATAAAGTCTTTAATAATACGGTGGAAAATGACACCGTCATAGTAACCGTCTTTAGACAGAGCGATAAAGTTGGCTACTGTTTTTGGTGCATGTTCAGGGAAAAACTTAATACGCAAGTCTCCATGATTTGTTTTAATAGTCGCAATCGGACCTTCTACTGCTTCAATGTCTACTTGCGGAAAATGTAATTCTTTTTCTACCATACCAAATCCTTCTAAAGCATCAAAGATGCCATCTTCTTCTAATGTTTTTGTAATATAATCTGCTTTTTCTTTGATTTTGTCATGAGAAATCCCCATAGCAACACTAATGCCTGCATAATCAAAGAGTTCTAAATCGTTAAGTCCGTCCCCAAAAACCATAACGTTTTCAGGTTTAAGACCTAAATGTTCTACAACTTTTGCTACACCAGCTGCTTTTGAACCTGAAATTGGTACCACATCTGACGAATGTTCATGCCAGCGTACCATACGCAAAGTCGATGCTAAACTTTCAGGTAAAGTCAGGTCATCTCCCTGATCCTCAAAAGTCCACATCTGATAGATGTCTTCTTTTTCATAAAAATCAGGATCAACATCCAAGTCAGGATAAATTGGATCAATGGCCTCACTAATCAACTCAGTTCTAGTGGAGAGTTTAGCAGTATGACTACCAACTAAACCATATTCAATCCCCACTTCCTTAGTCCAAGCAATATAGCTTTCAACCTTATCTTTAGCGATTTTGTTACTTTCAATCACATTGCCTTTTTTATCCTCAATATAGGCACCATTCAAGGTAACAAAAAAGTCAGGTTTTAGCTCGCGAATCTCTGGAACAACACCAAAAATACCACGTCCAGAGGCGATTCCTGTTAAAATTCCTTTTTCACGCAATTGTTTAAAAACAGTTGAAATTGAGGTGGGGATAAAACCAGTCTTTGAGTTTCTCAACGTATCATCAATATCAAAAAAAATAACCTTTATCTTTTTTGCCTTATATCTTAATTTCGCATCCATCACCTTTCCTCCTTCAATTCACTCTTTCCATTATACCATAAAGTAGAGAAATCCCCTATCTTCAAAGAAATTCACTATCTCTTATTCGAATTCCTTTACTAGATACAAAACCAAATCATCATTATTTTGGCTAGTTGCATTCATTTCCAAGGGTTGATTTCGATACCAGACACCTGAACCATCTGGAATGTAGCCCCTTCTGATATACAATCTCTGGGCAGGTCCATAGCCTGAGTGCAAACCTACACCAAGAGTGACCTTACTCGAAACAAACTTGACTCGTTTTTCTGCTTCTTCTAGCAGTTGATTCCCAATCCCTTGATTTCGAAAAGGCTCAAACACATTAAAATCTGATAATTCTGGATAGACTTCTGCAAAAGGACCATGTTTAGCAGAGGGCAAAATGGTAACGTAGCCCGCTACAGCACCATCAATCTCTGCAACTAAGACTTCTCTCCCCCCACTTTCCTGTTCCAGAAAATATCTAGCCAAAATTTCCTCTCTACCAGGCCAACCTTGATTCATAAATCCATGAGATAAGGATTCAATATCAGACTTAATCATATTTCTAATCGTACAATTCATCTTTGACTTACCCACCTTTACTCTTTCTATTACCATTATAGCACGCCAAGGTCAGAAAAAAACTATCTCGTGAGAAAAGACCCACCCGGGTTTTAATTCGCTTTCCTATTTTCAAGCTCATGAAAAAGAGGGCCACCCGGACCTCAACTCGCTTTCACATTTCTATGCTCGTGAAAAAAGACCCAAACGGGTTTTAATTCGCTTTCTTGTTTTCATGCTCATGAAAAAGAGGTCCACCGGACCTCAACTCGCTTTCACATTTCTATGCTCGTGAAAAAAAGACCCGTCGGGGTCTTAATTCGCTTTCTTGTTTTCATGCTCATGAAAAAGAGGTCCACCCGGACCCCTTTTTTAATCTTCGTTTACGAAAGGCATCAAAGCCATTACGCGAGCGCGTTTGATAGCTGTTGTTACTTTACGTTGGTTTTTAGCTGAAGTTCCTGTTACACGACGAGGAAGGATTTTCCCACGTTCTGAAACGAAACGGCTAAGAAGCTCAGTATCTTTGTAATCAACATATTCAATTTTGTTTGCTGCGATGTAATCAACTTTTTTACGGCGTTTGAATCCGCCACGACGTTGTTGAGCCATGTTTTTTTCTCCTTTATAGTATTAATTGTCCATTAGAATGGTAAATCATCATCTGAAATATCCAAAGGATTCGTTGTTCCGAATGGATTTTCATCACGTGAAAAGTCAGGTACTGATTGAGTAGGTGCTGAATAGTTTGAACTTGGTGCAGAATAAGCTCCACCAGTATGTCCTTCACGCACACTACGGCTTTCCAACATTTGGAAATTCTCAGCCACGACTTCCGTCACGTAGACACGTTGTCCTTGCTGGTTATCGTAACTACGAGTCTGAATACGACCTGTCACCCCGATAAGCGAGCCTTTTTTAGCCCAATTAGCAAGATTCTCAGCCTGTTGGCGCCACATAACGACATTGATAAAATCAGCCTCACGTTCGCCATTTTGACTCTTAAATGTACGGTTTACTGCAAGAGTAAAAGTCGCAACTGCTACATTTGATGGGGTATAACGCAACTCAGCGTCACGAGTCATACGCCCTACAAGTACAACATTGTTAATCATAATCTACCTTCTTACGCGTCAGTTTTGACGATCATGTGACGAAGAATGTCAGCGTTGATTTTTGAAAGACGGTCAAACTCTTTAAGAGCTGCATCATCATTTGCTTCAACGTTAACGATGTGGTAAAGTCCTTCGCGGAAATCTTGGATTTCGTATGCAAGACGACGTTTTTCCCATGTTTTTGATTCAACAACAGTTGCACCGTTGTCAGTCAAGATAGAGTCAAAACGTGCTACCAAAGCGTTTTTCGCTTCTTCTTCAATGTTTGGACGAATGATATAAAGAATTTCGTATTTAGCCATTGATATGTTCCTCCTTTTGGTCTAATGACCCCAAGACTTTGCAAGGGGTAAGTGAGGTTTGCTCACAATAAATTATTATACTAGAAAAAAATTTTTTTAGCAAGTAAAAACTGCTTCTATTTTATTTTTTACAGTTTTTTTGCTAAAGTTTGTGTAATTTCTTCAACCTGAATATTCTCAGATTCAAATTTCTGTTTAAAGGTAGCTAGATCAACCGTTCCCTCAATTTGAACTTCGATAACAATCTTACCATCTTTACGTGGAATATTAACAGTATGAGAAATATTTAGATTTTCCTCAACGATTAAAGAAACAATCTTACCAAGTACCCCAACTTCATTTTCTGTGATAAAACGAACACGGATTCCCTCTTCGCCATAACCTGAAATTTCAAGAAATGCTCTGAATACATCACGGTCAGTAATGACGCCATAGACTTGTCCATTATCAATAACTGGCAAGATTCCAATCTTATTTTTTAGCATAAGGTAGGTTGCATCTTCCAAACTTGCATAACCTGAGACAGTTACAACATCACGAATCATGACGTCTTTTACTTTTGTTTTATTGAGCAAGTAATTCATCTCGAAGATTGAAAGACTCGTTGCTTTTGACGGACTGGCTTCAGCAATTGTTCCTTCTGTTACTAGACCAACTAATTTATCATTTTCAATAACAGGAAGACGATGCAAACCTTGTTCGCGCATCAAGTCTGCTGCATGTGCTACAGTCGTATCTGGGCTAATATATACGACCTTTCGTGTCATAAAATCTTTAACTGCCATAGGAACTCTCCTTTATGTTTATAGCTTTATTATACACTTTTTACGAAAATCAATCAAACGCTTTCATTTCTTTTTCAAGATTCTGAAAACTCTGAAATACTATAAAAAGAGCCCTAGATTAGAGCCCTCAATCTTATGATTATGTAATTTGTTTGGTAATCTTTCCCGCGAACTAAAACAATCCACTGGTTCTGATGATTGCCAAGCAATCTCTATCCGCCGACTAAAAAGGTCCCCCGGACTAATGTGGATTGCTGGCGCAATCCTTATTCGCAACCTAAACTAGTCTCCCAGACTATGCGAAGATTACTACGTAATCCTTATCCGCCGACTAAAAATGTCCCCCGGACCTTTTTAGCCACCTAGATATGCTTTTCTGACTTCGTCTGATGCTGCGAGTTCTTTACCTGTTCCTGAAAGAACGATTTTACCTGTTTCAAGAACGTAGCCTCGATCTGCGATGGCAAGTGCCTTATTGGCATTTTGCTCGATCAAAAGAACGGTCGTACCTTGTTTTTGAATATCTTGGATGATATCAAAAATTTCTTGGATGAAAATTGGTGCAAGTCCCATTGATGGTTCATCTAAGAGAAGAAGTTTAGGCGTTGACATAAGCGCACGTCCCATAGCAAGCATCTGTTGCTCACCACCTGATAGGGTAGCTGCATCCTGGTTTTTACGTTCTTCCAGACGAGGGAAACGTGAAAAGACTTTTTTCAGATTTGCTTGGTTCTCTTCACGATTTTTCTTAAGAAAAGCTCCCATCTCCAAGTTTTCCAAAACTGTCAAACCAGGGAAGACGTGACGTCCTTCTGGTACTTGAGAAAGTCCTGATGCCACAATTTTTTGTGCAGGCATCTTTTGGATTTCTTGTCCCAAAAATTCAATTTTACCAGAACTTGGACGAACAAGTCCTGACAAGGTACGAAGGATGGTTGTTTTACCAGCCCCGTTGGCACCGATAAGGGAAACAACTTCTCCTTCGTTTACTTCAAAGCTCACATCACGTACAGCTTGAATCATACCGTAGTGTACTGAGAGGTTTTCAACTTTTAACATAGACATTAGGCTTCACCTCCTAGATAAGCTTCGATAACACGTTTATTACTCTTGATTTCATCTGGTGTTCCGTGAGCAATCAAACGACCGTACTCAAGAACATAGATACGCTCAGTAACTTCCATAACCAAGTTCATATCATGTTCAATCAGCATGATAGTGATCTTGAATTCATCCTTGATGCGACGAATCAACTCAGTCAATTCTGCAGTTTCTTGTGGATTCATACCCGCTGCAGGCTCATCCAAGAAAAGGATTTTAGGTTCTGTAGCAAGAGCACGAACAATTTCCAAACGACGTTGTTGACCATAGGCTAAATTTTTAGCTAGAGTTTCAGCATCTCCATCCAAATCAAAGATTTTTAGTAATTCTAAGGCTTTAGCTTTCAATTCTTTTTCATTCTTATAAAAAGCTGGTAAGCGCAAGAAACTCGCAAAAACATGTTGTTTATGATGGTTGCTAAATGCAATCAGAACGTTATCCAAAACTGTCAAGTCCTTAAAAAGGCGGATATTTTGGAAGGTACGCCCTAAACCAAGAGATGCGATTTTATAGGGTTGCTTGCCATTTAACAAGTGACCATCCAAGGTTACTGTCCCTTCGCTTGGTTCATAAACACCTGTCAACAAGTTGAAGAGGGTTGTTTTTCCAGCACCATTCGGTCCAATCAAACCAACAAGTTCACCTTCGTTCAATTCGAGAGTGACGTCCCCAACGGCTGTCAGACCACCAAAATGTTTGGTTAAATTTTTTACTTCAAGTAATGCCATTAGTTTTGTCCCTCCTTCTTACCTTTTTTAAAGAGACGTGATAGGCTCAATTCCCATGTCCCAAGAAGACCACCTGGTCTGAAGATCATAACGAGTACCAAGGCCAAAGCATAGATAATCATACGAACGCTAGCCACGTCTTGAAGGAGCATGTTCAAGATTCCAAGCACGATCGCCGCAACAATTGCCCCTGTAATGGAACCTAAACCACCGAATACAACGATAATCAAAACATTGATAGAGTTGATAAACGTATAATCTTTTGGTACGACTGATCCAATAAATCCTGACTGGAGAGTACCTGCGATACTTGCAGTAACAGCACCAAAAACAAAAGCAATGATTTTAATTTTTGTAGTATTGACCCCTACTGACTCAGCAGCAATCTCATCCTCACGAACTGATAAGGTTAAACGTCCGATAGGACTACGAAGGAAATTAAGAGTGGCAATCGTTGTAATCACAGCAAAGAAATATACCATTTGCCAAGTTGTAAAGTTAGGAATCCCCAAAATACCAGCAGCACCGTTTGTAAGGCTTCCACCATTAATAATGAAGATACGAATAATTTCAGCAACACCAAGTGTCGCAACTGCAAGGTAGTCACCCTTCAAACGTAGGGTTGGAATTCCAACGACCAAGGCAACCAAACCAGCAATGATAGCACCGAGCAACATAGCTCCAAAGAATGCACCATAGGTTGGAGATTTTGATCCGATAATGGCTGCTGCATAAGCACCAATAGCCATAAATCCAGCATGTCCAAGTGAAAACTGACCAGAGAACCCAACGATTAGGTTAAGACCTACTGCTAGAATAATATTGATACCGATTTGTTCAATAATCTGAATATGGAAAAGGTTCAAGACTCCTACTGAAACCAATAGGCTAATTAAACCATATCCAAGCAACAAAAGGAATAACCATAGAATATTAACTTTTAAATTTTCTTTCATTGTTTACACCTTCTCTTTCACATTCTTACCGAGGATACCAGCTGGGCGAACAATCAAGATTAAGAGCAAGATTCCATACACGATGGCATCACGGAAATCTGACATTCCGAATGCGGTAGCAAATGTCTCCAAAAGACCAATAACAAAGCCACCCAGAGCTGCACCAGGGATAATTCCGATACCACCAAGAACGGCAGCCACAAATGATTTAATACCTGGAGTCATTCCCATCAATGGTTCAAGAGAGTTATAGTAAAGTGCAATCAAGACACCCGCTGCACCAGCTAGAGCTGAACCCAATGCAAAGGTGAAACTGATTGTACGGTTCACGTTAATCCCCATCAGCTGAGCAGCATCACTATCTACAGAAACGGCACGCATGGCTTTCCCCATCTTGGTTTTTTGTACGATGAGTTGTAGAAGAACCATCAAAACAAGTGAGACAGTCAAAATCAACAATTGAATATTTGTTAGACTGATTGGTCCCAAGTCATAACGAACTGTTTGGATTGCTTGAGGGAAGGCACGTGTGTTGGCGCCTACCAGATAGACCATCCCATACTCCAGTAAGAAGGAAACCCCGATGGCTGTAATCAATACAGAGATACGAGTTGAATGACGTAATGGACGATAAGCTAGGAACTCAATGATAACACCGAGAATTGCCGTTCCAATCATCGATAAGATCAAGGCAACAAAGAAATTTAATTGCAAGGAATTAATCAAGAAATAACCCATGAAAGCACCCATCATATAAATATCACCGTGGGCAAAGTTAATGAGCTTGATAATTCCATAAACCATAGTATAACCTAGGGCTAGCAGCGCATAGACACTCCCCAAGATTAGACCATTGACAAGTTGTTGAAGCATATGGTTCACTCTTTCTAAGTTTTTTTTTAGGATTTTTATAAAAAAATAATCCTTTCATAAACACCGAAACAGGGAGTGAGTAAAAGCTCATTCCCCATTTCCTGTATCTATAATTATGGTTTTACGACTTCTGCCGCTTCTACTTTACCATTATTCATGGTCATCATGAAGGCTGTTTTCACAGTGTTGTGATCTGCATCAAAGCTTGTTTGACCTGTAACACCTTCAAAGTTTTGTGTTTTAGCAAGATTGTTCTTGATATCAACTGAAGTTTTTGCACCTTTTGCTGCATTAGCTACAAGGTAAACTGAGTCATAAGCAAGAGCTGCAAATGTTGAAGGATCTTCGTTGTATTTTGCACGGTAAGCTTCAAGGAAGGCTTTTGCTTTATCTGAAACATCAACAGTAGTTGAAAATCCTGAGATGAAGTAAATGTTTGTTGCTCTTTCAGCAGTTGCTTGTTGAACAAATTCCGCACCGTTGAATCCATCACCACCGATGATTGGTTTATCAATTCCCATTCCACGAGCTTGGTTTACAATCTTACCAGCTTCTGTATAGTAACCTGGCAATACGATTGCATCAAAGTCTTTATCTTTGATTTTTGTCAAAGCTGCTTGGAAGTCAGTGTCACCTGATACAAACGTTTCATCTGCTACGATTTCGCCTGAGAATGAATCACGGAATGATTTTGCAATTCCTTTAGCATAGTCGCTTGAGTTATCAGTATACAAGACAACTTTCTTAGCGTTCAACTTGTTTGTAACATAGTTAGAAATGATTTTCCCTTGGAAGCTATCTTGGAATGTTCCGATGAAAAGGAAATCTTGACCTTTTGTCAAACCATCTTGAGTAGCACTTGGAGAAATCAATGGAACCCCAGCTTGTGTAGCATTTGCTACTGCTGCTGCAGTTGCACCTGAAGTTGCAGGTCCTACGATTGCTGCTACTTTAGATTGAGTAACAAGGTTTGTTGAAACTGAAGCAGCTTCAGCAGTTTCAGATTTGTTATCTTTGTCTACTACTTCGATCTGTTTTCCATCGATACCACCTGCTGCGTTGATTTCATCAACTGCAAGTTGAGCACCCTTTTGCTCAGATGTACCGTAAGATGCTACAGCACCAGTTTCTTCAAAGTTGAAACCAATTTTAACGACTTTCTCATCCACTGGGTTACCAGTTGAATTTGAAGCTCCTGTCTTCACTTCTCCACAAGCTGCTAAAACAGCTACACTTGCAAGAGCTACAAGTGATAAGGCAAATTTTTTCTTCATGTTTATCTCCTTTTAATTTCTTAATTTAAATTACATGTTAAGAATATACCGAATTATCTGAAAATTGTCAACACATTTATCTTAATTTTTACATGATAACGTTTTCGCTATTTCTATAGAGACTACCAACAAAGGGAGTTTCCAATTCTTGGATATGACATCGTCGCACTTTTTTGATAAATCTCTCTTTTCCTAAACGGCTAACCAGTTCTTCCACTTCTTCTGTTGGGACATACAGTTGCAGATAACGGTGTTTTTTAGAGTGGTAACAAATATCACCATAATGATCGAGTTTTTTTGCATCACGATTATAGTATAGGTAGATAATCAGACCAGACCGATTCTCTTTTTGAAACATATTACAACTTCCTTCTAACAATCTTCTTACTATTATATCAAAAAAAGCAAACTCAGTCGAGTTTGCTTCAAAAGATTAATTCAAAGAATTATTAGCCATGATTTCATCAATGAAACCATATTCAAGTGTTTCTTGAGCGCTCATCCAGTAATCACGTTCAGCATCTGCATGGATTTGCTCAACTGATTTACCAGAATTATCTGCAAGAATTTGCTCCAAAGTCTTACGAGTTTTAAGCAAGTGTTCAGCAGCAATCGCCATATCTGTTTGCTGTGTACCACCACCTGTACCACCCATCGGTTGGTGAATCATGTATTCTGCATTCGGAAGCATGAAACGTTTGCCCTTTGCTCCACTTGAGGCAATGATTGTACCCATTGAGGCTGCCATTCCCATAACGATAGTTTGGACATCTGCCTTGATAAAGTTCATAGTATCAACGATTGCCAAACCAGCTGATACAGAACCACCTGGAGTGTTCACATAAAGGTAAATATCTTTTGTACTATCTTGGGCATCCAAGAAAAGCAATTGGGCGATGACTGAGTTTGCCATATTGTCTTCGACTGGTCCAGTCAACATGATGATACGATCTTTTAAAAGACGTGAGTAAATGTCATATGAACGTTCTCCACGACTTGTTTGTTCAATAACTACAGGAATCATTCAATTCTCCTTCTGATTTCTAAATTTCTTAGTCAATCGACTCAATACAAATCTATTATATCTTTTTGGTCAAAAAAGGTCAAATTTTTGCTCTATCCTAAAAACAGACACAAAAATTCAACCTCCTTTCGAGACTAAAACCAATGAACAGTTTTAGTTTATGCTTAGAATTTTACTTAGTTCCGAACAAACGGTCTCCAGCGTCACCAAGACCTGGAACGATATAGCCATGTTCGTTCAAGCGTTCATCCAAAGCTGCTGTAAAGATTTCTACATCTGGGTGAGCTTCTTGAAGAGCTTTTACACCTTCTGGAGCAGATACAAGGCAGACAAATTTGATGTTTGATGCTCCACGTTTTTTGAGGGAATCAACAGCCAAGATTGCAGAACCACCTGTTGCAAGCATAGGGTCAACCACAAAAATTTGACGTTGGTCGATATCTTCAGGTAATTTTACCAAGTATTCTACTGGTTGAAGGGTTTCTTCGTCACGGTACATACCAATATGTCCAACTTTGGCTGCTGGAACCAAGCTCAATAGCCCATCGACCATCCCGATACCTGCACGCAAGATTGGAACAATTGCCAATTTTTTACCAGCCAATTGTTTTTGAACTGTTTTTGTGATAGGTGTTTCGATTTCAACATCTTCAAGCGGAAGATCACGAAGTACTTCATATCCCATCAACATAGCAATTTCATCTACTAATTCACGAAAAGCTTTTGTAGAAGTGTCTGTACGACGCAAGATTGACAATTTGTGTTGAATGAGTGGATGATTAATGACTTCAAGTTTTCCCATTTTCTGAATTCCTTCTTTCAATTTATTCTTCTTATTATATCAAAAAATGGTCTAAAAATCCTTCTAAACCATCTTTTTTTTAAATTTTTAAATCAAGTTAGCTTCTTGAAGAGCTGCTTGTACTGTCTCAAGTGGTAAATGGGTCAACTCGGTCCCTTTTTCACGATAGAGATACTGGGCGTAGTCGTCCATACGGTACTGGTTAATATAAACGACACGTTCACAACCTACCTGAAGTAATTGCTTGGTACAATTAAGACAAGGAAAATGAGTAACGTAAGCTGTAAATCCTTTTGGAACGCCACGTTCGGCTCCTTGTAAAATAGCATTAACCTCAGCATGAAGAGTGCGGACACAGTGGCCCTCAATCACCAAACAGTCATGGTCAATACAATGCTCCGTTCCTGATACAGAGCCATTATAGCCTGTTGAAATAACCTTATTATCCTTGACTAAAACAGCTCCTACCTTGGCGCGTTTACAGGTTGAACGATTGGCAATCAATAGGGCTTGAGCAGCAAAATACTCATCCCAAGCCAGTCTTTTTTCTGTCATAACTTCTCTCCTCCTGATCTATTTTTTGAAAAATGGTAGGCGTAAATCTGCGATTTTTTCAGCAGGAACCTTCATTCCATCCTTGATCCATTTTAGCAAAACGGATACGATGGCAGAACTCCAAAAAGAATGCAGGTAAGAGCTGACTCCTTTTGATTTTCCATAGTATTTTTCTAAAAACTCTTGCATGGCTTGCACAAAGATTTTTTCCAAGTGGTAGTCCAAGGCAAGCTGAATAACCTTGGCTTCTTTTCTGGCTTCACGAAAGAGATGAACCCAAACCAGATAGAGATCCGTTTTGACATCATAATGACTCAGCTGCTCCATGATATTATGGACACTGCGTTTAAAGACGCTTTCTAAAATCTCTTCTTTGGAGTCATAGTTTCGATAAAAGGCTGCACGAGAAACACCAGCACGTTTGACTAATTCGGAAATGCTAATCTTTGTCAACTCCTTTTTCTCCAAAAGTTGCAAAAGAGCTGTTTCGATAGCTTCTCTGGTCAGTAAATTGGATTCTTTGTTTGATTTTCTGAGATTTTCAAGTGAATTTTCAGAAATTCTTCGTTCGGCCATAACACTTCCTTTCTACTTGTGACAACAGAGTGACGAGACTTTTGTTTTAAGATTTTTCATGATATAATTGTAAAAAAAGACAGAACCTTTGTCAATGTATAAGTGATAAAGATGGAGAATTTCTATGACTTGGAAGATTGTAGCTGACTCTGGTTGTGATTATCGTCAACTGGCAAATCCAGCAATTGATACTGAATTCATCAGTGTTCCTTTAACCATTCAAGTGGCTGATCAAGTCTTTATTGACGATGCTAGTCTTGATATTGACAAAATGATGGAAACCATGTATGCAACTTCTGAAGCTTCAAAATCAGCTTGTCCTAGCCCTGATGATTACTTGCGAGCATTCGAAGGTGCAAACCATATTTTTGTAGTGACCATTACCGGAACTCTTTCTGGTAGTCAAAACAGCGCTCAATTAGCTAAGAATCTCTATCTCGAAGAACATCCTGATACTCAGATTCATGTCATTGATAGTTTGTCTGCTGGTGGGGAAGTTGATCTAATCGTTGAGAAAATCAATGATTTGATTGACCAAGGACTTTCTTTTGAAGAAGTGGTTAATGCTATTACTGCTTACCAAGAAAAAACTAAGTTATTGTTCGTTCTCGCTAAGGTTGATAACCTTGTTAAGAATGGTCGCTTGAGTAAGCTGATCGGTACAGTTGTTGGGCTCCTTAATATTCGTATGGTCGGGGAAGCAAGTGAAACTGGAACCTTGGAACTCCTCCAAAAGGCTCGTGGTGCTAAGAAGTCCCTTCAAGCTGCTTATGAAGAGTTAATCAAGGCTGGCTACGCTGGTGGGCGTATCGTCATGGCTCACCGTAGTAATGATAAATTCTGCCAACAACTCTCAGAACTCTTGCGTGAAAAATTCCCACAAGCTGAAATCAAGATTATCCCAACCTCTGGGCTCTGCAGTTTTTATGCAGAAGAAGGTGGACTCCTCATGGGATATGAAATTGACTAATAAATCAAACAGGAGATGACTTATCATCTCTTGTTTTTTTATGGTACAATACTTTTATGAAACATTTTGACACTATTGTAATCGGGGGAGGACCTGCTGGTATGATGGCTACGATTTCCAGTAGCTTTTATGGACAGAAAACCCTTCTCATCGAAAAAAATCGAAAACTTGGAAAAAAATTAGCTGGTACTGGTGGTGGTCGCTGTAACGTTACCAATAATGGAACTCTAGATGACCTATTAGCTGGCATCCCTGGGAATGGCCGCTTTCTATACAGTGTCTTCTCCCAGTTTGATAACCATGATATTATCAACTTTTTTACTGAAAATGGCGTAAAACTCAAGGTCGAAGACCATGGCCGCGTCTTTCCAGCCAGTGACAAATCTCGAACCATTATCGAAGCTTTGGAAAAGAAAATCATGGAGCTAGGTGGGCAAGTTGCCACTCAAACAGAGATTGTTTCGGTTAAAAAGATTGACGACCAGTTTGTCCTTAAGTCAGCAGACCAAACCTTCACTTGTGATAAACTCATCGTCACAACTGGTGGAAAATCCTATCCTTCTACTGGCTCTACTGGTTTTGGTCATGAAATCGCCCGACATTTCAAACACACCATTACCGAGCTTGAGGCTGCTGAAAGTCCATTGTTGACTGATTTCCCGCATAAGGCCTTGCAGGGAATTTCCCTAGACGATGTGACCCTAAGCTATGGCAAGCATGTCATCACTCATGACCTACTCTTTACCCACTTTGGTTTGTCAGGTCCTGCTGCGCTACGCATGTCTAGCTTTGTCAAGGGTGGGGAAATTCTCTCTCTAGATGTCTTGCCACAACTTTCAGAAGGTGACTTAGTTGACTTTTTAGAAGAGAACCGTGAAAAGTCCTTGAAAAATGCCTTAAAAACTTTACTCCCTGAACGCTTGGCAGAATTTTTTGTCCAAGGATATCCTGAAAAAGTCAAACAACTAACAGAAAAGGAACGCGACCAACTTGTCCAGTCCATCAAGGCTCTTAAAATCCCTGTAACTGGCAAAATGTCATTGGCTAAATCCTTTGTAACTAAAGGTGGCGTTAGTCTCAAGGAAATCAATCCTAAAACGCTGGAAAGTAAGCTAGTACCTGGACTCCACTTTGCTGGCGAAGTACTAGATATCAATGCCCATACGGGGGGATTTAACATCACTTCTGCCCTCTGTACCGGCTGGGTGGCAGGCTCAAACTAGAACTATAAATGATATAGTATCTAAAGATATTGGATAAGAAAGGAGCTATTTTGGAACATATTATTTTACTGAGAGGTGTTACACCGAATGGACAAAATGCTATCCCTAAAATGTCTTATCTGGTAGATATCTTAACAGAGGCTGGTTTTCAACACGTTCGAACTTATATTCAAAGTGGAAATATTATTCTTGAAAGCGACTTAGCCATAGAAGAAATACGAGAACAAGTCCATACTCTAATAAAAGAAAAAATCGGAGCCGACTTGAAAATGGTCATTAAAAATAAGAGTGATTTTACAAAAATTGTCCAAGAAAATCCGTTTGGAGAACACTATCTTTATGACCGTATACATATAATTCTTTTCCAGAATGCTATCCAAAGTCTACCATTAGAAAAATTGAATATTGACTATGGGGAAGAAGAAATTTGTATCGGCAACCATTGTCTTTACCTCTATCTCCCTAGAACTGCAAAACGAAAAAAGCTTAATACCAACTATCTCGAAAAGCTGTTCGGCGTTGATCTGACCATGCGAAAGTTAAACGTGGTAGAAAAATTACTAACAAAATAGGAAAAATAAGATGAACAGAAGAGAATCAGTCGAATTTGTCAACATGTGCTTGATTAAAAATGGGGACAAGGTCCTAGTTCAAGACCGAGTTAGTCCTGACTGGCCTGGCATTACCTTTCCTGGTGGCCATGTTGAACGTGGCGAATCCTTTGTCGATGCTGTCATTCGTGAAGTGAAAGAAGAAACTGGTCTGACCATTTCTAAACCCCAACTCTGTGGGATCAAAGACTGGTATGATGATGCAGATTATCGCTATGTTGTCCTCTTTTACAAAACTGAACACTTTACTGGTGAGCTCCAATCTTCAGACGAAGGAAAAGTCTGGTGGGAGGATTTTGAAAATCTATCTCATCTTAAACTAGCTACTGAGGATATGTCTGATATGCTTCGTGTTTTTTTGGAAGAAGACCTCAGTGAGTTCTTTTACTATAAGGATGGGGAAGATTGGTCTTACCAACTCAAATAACAGTAAATCGGCAGAGGTCTCTCCGCCGATTTTTAGCTTGTCTAATCTTCAAGCTAGGTCTGTGTCCTCCTACTAATACTCAATGAAAATCAAAGAGCAAACTAGAAAGCTAGCCGCAGGCTTTACTTGAGTATGGCAAGGTGAAGCTGACGTAGTTTGAAGAGATTTTCAAAGAGTATAAATTTCTGTTACTGGCTTTGTCAGTCCTAGCTTGGTCTTTGATTTTTATCGAGTTTGTGTGCTTACATAGTGGGCAATAACATCTGATGTGTACTGAGCTGTCCCTGGGCCAAATTTGTCAATATTTTCCTTAAACTCTGGATTATAGACATAGCCTTTTCCGATATGACCGAAGACTTCCATAGAGCAGTCAAATCCATAGGTACGAATGGCTTGCAAGAGCTTGACTGCTTCCTCTTGGTTTTCAGATGCTGTTATCGGCAGACCAGATTTTAGATTTTGAGCCAAGGTTTGAAAGATTTGATTAAAGGTTGTTGTAGCTTCATCCTCTCGTCCTTTTTGACGCTCGAGAGCCTGGTCCATGACTTCTTGGCCATATTTCTCTACTGCCTCTTGGTGGTATTTTTGATTGTCTTGATAGCTAAATCCAGTGAATTTTTCCTCAATGGTCATTTTTCTCTCTCCTTTTTGTTCTTGAATGGTTTTTTGTAAGGTTGAAATTAAGGTATCCAGATGTTGTCTTTCTCGAGTCAGGTAATCCAACTGTCTCGTCAAATGTGGTAACAAGTCCGTCTTTTCTTCCTTCAATAGCTCTGCTATTTTTTCTAAAGAAAAGCCTAGATACTTGTAATAAAGGATAACCTGAAGTCGTTCTAAATCCTCTTGGCTGTAGATTCGATAACCATTTTCTGACTTTAATGGGACCAAAAGTCCTATCTTATCATAATGGTAAAGTGTTTTGATAGAAACGCCTGAAAGCTGCGCAGCTTCTTTGATATGGTACATGATTTCCTCCTCACATAATTAGTATATACCCTCCCCTTTGGGGAGAGTCAAGTATTTTTTAAGAATTATGAAAACGTAAAATTGATTTTCTTGACAGACTTCAAAAATCATGATAGGATAATCAAGTCTATCAATCAAATAAAAAGCTCATAAAGAGTCATTGAGAGAAGGCTATTTGACAACTCAAGTAGCCTTTTCTTATTTTAAAAAATAGATCGGAGTTTTACTATGTCTGAAAAATCGCAATGGGGCTCGAAACTGGGCTTCATCCTTGCGTCTGCTGGTTCTGCTATTGGTCTTGGGGCCGTTTGGAAATTCCCTTATATGACCGCTGCCAATGGTGGAGGAGGATTTTTACTGGTCTTTCTCATCTCAACGATTTTAATTGGTTTCCCGCTTTTGCTGGCGGAGTTTGCCCTTGGTCGGAGCGCTGGCGTGTCAGCAATCAAAACCTTTGGAAAATTGGGCGATAACAAGAACTACAATTTTATCGGTTGGATCGGTGCCTTTGCCCTTTTCATCCTCCTATCCTTTTACAGTGTTATTGGTGGATGGGTTTTAGTCTATCTAGGTATCGCTATTGCTAAAGCCTTCCAAGTTGGGATTAGCAGTGATTATGCCCAGCTCTTCACAGATATTATTTCAAATCCATGGATTGCTCTCGGTTCCCAAGCCCTCTTCATCTTCCTCAACATCTTTATCGTATCTAAGGGAGTTCAAAAAGGGATTGAAAGAGCATCGAAAGTTATGATGCCCCTGCTCTTTATCATCTTTGTCATTATCATTGGGCGCTCTCTCAGCTTGCCTAAGGCCATGGAAGGTGTGGTTTACTTCCTCAAACCTGACTTTTCAAAACTGACAAGCGCCGGACTCCTCTATGCTCTGGGACAATCTTTCTTTGCACTATCGCTCGGTGTTACTGCCATGTTGACCTATGCTTCTTACTTGGATAAGACAACCAATCTGGTCCAATCAGGTATGTCCATCGTTGCCATGAACATCTCTGTATCCATCATGGCAGGATTAGCTATTTTCCCAGCTATGTCAGCCTTTAACATCCAGTCTGAAGGTGGTCCAAGTCTCCTCTTTATTGTCTTGCCTCAACTCTTTGACAAGATGCCTTTTGGAAGTATTTTCTACATCCTTTTCCTATTGCTTTTCCTCTTTGCGACAGTCACTTCTTCTGTCGTAATGCTGGAAATCAATGTAGGCAACATCACCAACCAAGACAATCGTAGACGTACTAAGTGGAGTATGATTTTAGGTGTTTTAACTTTTGTATTTGGTATCCCTTCAACCCTATCCTACGGAGTCATGGCAGACGTTCAAATCTTTGGAAAGACCTTCTTTGATGCCATGGACTTCTTGGTTTCTAATCTCCTCATGCCTTTTGGTGCCCTCTGCTTGTCTCTCTTTACAGGATATATTTTCAAAAAAGCATTGGCTATGGAGGAACTCCATCTTGATGAAACACCGTGGAAACAAGGACTTTTCCAAGTCTGGCTCTTCCTTCTTCGTTTTATCATCCCAATCATTATCATCGTGGTCTTTATCGCCCAATTTATGTAACTATAAAAAAGGACTTGAGTAATGAACTCAGGTCCTTTCTTTTTATGGATGACTAACAATCAATTCCAAATCTTGTCCTTCAAGTGTCCAAGCTTCAACATCGCTTGGAAGGATAAAGTGGCTACCTTTTTGAATTGGATATTCCTTACCGTCTACAATTAGTTTCCCTTGACCAGCTAAGACACTCAACAAGCTATAGTCAGCTGTTTTTTCAAAGTCAACTTTTCCAGTGATTTCCCACTTGTAGACTGCGAAGAATTCATTGGATACAAGGAGAGTTGAACGCAAATCGTCTGCTTTAACGGTTACAGGACGGCTGTTAGCAGGCTCACCAATATTTAGAACATCGATGGATTTTTCAAGATGAAGCTCGCGCAAGTTACCATTATCATCCTTGCGGTCAAAGTCATAGACACGGTAGGTTGTATCACTAGACTGTTGCGTTTCAAGGATCAAGATACCTGCTCCAATAGCATGCATGGTTCCACTTGGAACATAGAAGAAATCTCCAGCTTTTACAGGAACTTTTGTTAACAAGGCATCCCAGTTTTTATCTTCGATTTGCTGGCGGAGTTCTTCTTTTGACTTAGCGTTATGGCCGTAAATAATTTCTGAACCCTCATCTGCAGCAATAATGTACCAACATTCTGTTTTTCCGAGTTCGCCCTCATGTTCTAGGCCATAAGCATCATCTGGGTGGACTTGAACACTGAGCCAGTCATTGGCATCAAGGATTTTTGTTAAAAGCGGAAATACTGGCTCTGGACGGTTACCAAATAACTCACGGTGTTCCGCATACAAAGTAGCTAGGTCGATTCCCTCAAAGCGACCATTGGCTACCTTGGAAACACCATTTGGGTGAGCTGAGATTGCCCAATATTCACCAATCTTTTCGCTCGGGATGTCATAGCCAAACTCATCACGAAGTTTAGTACCTCCCCAGATTTTTTCTTGCATAACGGAATTTAAAAATAATGGTTCTGACATGTTTCATCTCCTGTCTGATTTTTCACCCTCATTATAGCAAAAAAAGAGTCCTAATTGAACTCTTTTTTCTATCTTATAAAGAAGGGAGAAGATTTTATAAAAATAGTAACGATATGGATTTCATAATTTTAAGAAAATCTACAAGAAACTATTAGTTCACAAGATTTGGAAGAATAAACACCGTAAAGAATGCCATGACAATCATCATAAAAACAAGGAGATAGACAGCACATTCTGTCAGCCATGCATAACGTCCTGGTTTTAGCGGTCTTTCTACGTAGGCATGTTTTGGCTTATTAGGATCATAGTAAACGGCAACTTTCCCTCCAATTGGAAATCGTTCCATTAATGGTGATTTGGTTAAGGAAATAAAACTGTTCCTATAAATCTGGAATCTTAAAATCTGAGGAATTTCACCATCTTCGAGATTATCCATTTTTACATCAGAGACAACCGAGCCCAAGGGAGTACTGATTGTATTTGATATAGCCATAATAAATTTTGGACCTACAACATTGTACTGGTTCCCGTCAACAGTGTACTCAACCACAGGAAGGCTAATCCCGTTATAAAGAGCATAAGAGTATCTAATAATAACTCCTTCGGTTTTTTCCGTACATCTCTTGGCATTTCTATAATTACTCAAGATAAAAAAATCAAACATAAAATAGGTAAAAGCAGCAAAGCCTAACATCATCAAGCCAAATAATAGAAAGAAAGTAGTTGGCATCATTTTTCTCCTTAAAATATCCTAATGAATTTATTTTAACAGAAATGAAAGAAAAAGACCGGATTGCTCCGATCTTTCAATAGTTCATATGCGCACATTCTTTTTTAAGAATCATTATGGTTAACTTCAAATGACTAAGCGTCCTATTTCATACGATAAAAATCAATCACTAGACCAGCAGGGCCACTTACTAGCAGGGATTCGGTTCCCCAATCAGTTACAACTGGCCCATGTAAAATCTCAATCCCTAATTCTTTCACACGTTTTTGATTCTGTTCCAAATCTTCAACTTCAATGTGTAGAATGATTCCTGACTGAAAATTTTCCAAAGGTATCAAATGGTTTTGGGATAACATGAGACAGTGACTGCCAATCGTGAACTGAGCAAAACCATCATCAACATAGTCTGCCTTCTTATCCAAAATATGCTCTAAGTCAGCACAGACTTGGGGAACATTTGAAACAATAATATCCAATTGATTTAAATTCATTTACTATCCTCCATAAAAAGACCGGATTGCTCCGATCTTTTCAAGTTCTGCTCTAAGAAAATCAAAGAATAAACAAGGCATCGAACCGCAGGCAGTACTGGAGTACGGCAAGGTGAAGATAACGCAGTTTACATTTGATTTTCGACGAGCAGAATTATTTGATTGCGCGTGATTGCAACCCTTCTTCTTCCAAGAAGAGGCGGAATGGTACGAGCACTTCTGCTTCGTATTTTTCCTTGAAGGCTTTGATTGCTTCTTCTGAGTGAAGTTTTGGATCCAATTCAAGTACTTCTACTGGAAGTGGACGATGTGGAGTGATGTGAGCATCGATAACAACAGTTTTACCTTCTTTGTTCAATTTAACAGCTTCAGCAACGACTGCGTCGATGTCTTCGATACGGTCAACTGTAAATCCAATAGCTCCTTGAGCTTCAGCGATTTTCGCATAGTCAGCATTAGGGAAGTCACAACCAAACAAGTGTTTGTTTGTGTCTTCGTATTTGTCCTTGATGAAGGCATATTTACCATTTGAGAAGACAACGTTGATAACTGGAAGGTCGTATTGAACGTTTGTGATGACGTCTGGGTAGCACATGTTGAAGGCTCCGTCACCCATGATGTTCCATACTTGGCGATCTGGATTGTCTTTCTTAGCAGCGATACCACCAGGAAGGGCAATACCCATTGTCGCAAAGAGTGGAGATGTACGCCACATGTTCTTAGGTGTCATGTGAAGGTGACGAGTAGATGTTTGAGTAGTGTCACCTACGTCGATTGAATAGATAGCGTCTTGATCGGCATGTTTGTTGATTGCATTGTAAACTTGATACAATTGCAATTCACCCTCAGTTTTACCTTCGAGTTTGTTCATGTAATCACGCCAGTTTTGGTTATTCTTAACGTTTGCACGCCACCATGGAGTAGATTCAACTGGATTCACTTTGTCAAGGATTGCTTTCGCTGCTTGACCTGCATCACCAAGGATTGAAGCGTCTAGGGCATGACGTTTACCAAGTTTGTAAGGGTCGATATCGACTTGGATGAATTTTTCAGTATTCTTGAATGCTTCGTAAACTTCAGCGAATGGGAAGTTTGAACCAAGGAAAAGAACTGTGTCTGCTTCGAAGACAACTTCGTTGGCTGGTTTCCAACCAACACGGTAAGCAGAACCTGTCAAACCTTCGTAGTTCCATTCGAAAGCTTCGAAGTTTTTACCAGTTGTGATGATTGGTGCTTTGATTTTACGTGACAATTCAGTAATCACTTCACCAGCTTTAACACCACCGTAACCAGCATAGATAACTGGACGTTCAGCATTGTTCAAGATTTCAACTGCTTTGTTAATTTCAACTTCGTTCAAAGCAGGAGCGATGAATGAACGTTCGTATGAACCTGAACCGTAATATGAGTTTTCGTCGATTTCTTGGAAACCAAAGTTTACTGGAATTTCAACAACGGCTGGACCTTTTTTAGAAACAGCAGCACGGCAAGCTTCGTCGATTACTTTTGGTAATTGCTCTGCGTAAGCTACACGTTTGTTGTAAACAGCGATACCGTTGTACATTGGGTTTTGGTTTAATTCTTGGAAGGCATCCATGTTTAATTCGTTAACTGGACGTGATCCAAGGATAGCGAGGAATGGAGTGTTATCCATAGCTGCATCGTAAACACCGTTAATCAAGTGAGTCGCACCTGGACCACCTGAACCAACTGCAACACCAATAGATCCGCCAAATTTAGCCTGCATAACCGCTGCAAGAGCACCTGTTTCTTCGTGGCGAACTTGCAAGAAACGGATATCTTTGTCTTCAGCCAAAGCGTCCATAAGTGAGCTAAGTGTTCCTGATGGGATACCGTAGATAGTGTCTACGCCCCATGTTTTCAATACGTTAAGCATTGCTGCAGATGCAGTAATTTTCCCTTGAGTCATAATGATAACTCTCCTTAAAAGTTAATTTGATGAATAATAAAAGCGCTTTTATATGTTTTTTGAAAACGATTCAGTAAATTTACACTCCTAATTTATCACATTTACTTATAGTTTCATAAGAATGTGCTCAGAAAACTTCATTCTCTATTACAGTACAGATTGAAAACGTTTTGAAAATCTGTTTTAGAATAGCAAAAAAGCGGTTAAAACCGCCTTTTTATACTCAATGAAAATCAAAGAGCAAACTAGGAAGCTAGCCACAGGCTGTACTTGAGTACGGCAAGGTGAAGCTGACGTGGTTTGAATTTGATTTTCGAAGAGTATTAATCGACTTTAGTAAAATTAAGCATAAGAGAGCTGATCAGAACAGAGACTGAACTAAAGGCCATGGCTAATCCTGCAAGTTCTGGATTGAGCACCAAACCAAGACTTGAAAAGACTCCTGCTGCAATCGGAATACCAATGAGGTTATAGATAGAAGCCCAGAAAAGATTGAGTAGAATACGATTAAAGGTCTTCTTACTCATATCAAAAGCACGCGCCAATCCTAGTAAATTGTTGGTTGTAAGGACAAGGTCTGCTGATTCGATAGCAATATCTGTTCCAGACCCCATAGCAATTCCGACATCTGCTACACTGAGGGCCGGCGCATCATTGATCCCATCTCCAACAAAGGCCAATTTCCCATTCTTTTGAAGCTTGTGAATTTCATGTGCCTTTTCCTCTGGCAAGACATTTGCGATTACTTCTTCGATACCAATTTGCTCTGCAATCGCATGGGCTACTCCAGCATTATCTCCAGTAAGCATGACCGTTCTGAGGCCTCGTTTTTTCAATTTAGCAATAGCTTCTTTGGCATTTTCCTTAGGGACATCCTGCAAGGCAATTAAGCCTTTTAACTGACCATCCACGGATAGGAAGACAACTGTTTTCGCTTCTTTCTCAAGCAAATCAAATCGTTCTTGATAATCATGTGGAATAGCAAGGTCAGCTAAGAGCTTAGCATTCCCCAGCAAGACTTGCTTACCATTAATAATCCCAGTCACACCTTTTCCATGCAAGGCTTGGAAGTTTTCCACGGGATAAAGACTGATTCCTAATTCAGACGCACGATTGACAACTGCCTGAGCTAGAGGGTGTTGAGAGGCATCTTCTAATGAGGCAGCCAAACTTAGCACTTCTCCTTCATCTCCGATAACATCTGTCACTACTGGCTTCCCTTCGGTCAAGGTTCCTGTCTTATCAAAAACAACCGTTTGAACTTTTTGGATTTCCTGTAGAACTGTACCATTTTTGAGAAGAATCCCCATCTTGGCACTTCGGCCTGTTCCTACCATGAGTGCTGTCGGTGTCGCAAGTCCAAGAGCACAAGGGCAGGCAATAATCAAGACTGCAACACCATAGAGAAGCGACGTTACAAAACTTTCACCAAGAAAAACAAACCAGATCCAAAAAGTAAGAAGTCCTAAAATGACAACTGCTGGTACGAAAATTCCAGAAATCTTGTCTGTCAAATCTTGAATAGGAGCACGACTGGTTTGAGCTTTCTTCACAAAGTCTACAATCTGAGCCAACATGGTTTCAGAACCTACTTTTTCAGCTCTAAAAATGATCGTACCACTATTATTGATGGTTGAACCAATGACAGCATCTCCAACTGATTTATCGACTGGAATACTTTCCCCAGTCACCATTGATTCATCAATACTCGTTTCACCTTCTAAGACAATCCCATCAACAGCTATTTTTTCACCTGGTCGAACGCGAATGAGATCTCCAACTTTGACTTGTTCTAGAGGTATTTGAACATAAACATCATCACGCAAAACCTCTGCTGTTTTTGCTTGTAGGTCTAATAATTTTTCGACTGCCTGCGAAGTATTTTTTCGCATTTTTTCCTCAAAAACTGCTCCCAAAAGAATGAAGAAGAGGATAAATGCAGCACTTTCAAAGTAAACGGGCAGACCAGTGAAGAGGGCAACTAAGCTATAGAAATAGGCCACTAGGGTTCCCAGAGCAACCAATGTATCCATGTTGGAATTGTGCTTTTTAAAACTAGCCCAGGCGCTTCTGATATATGGAACTCCAGCTACCAGCATAATGGGTGTTGTGGCTAAAAAGGTGCCCCAACGCATGACTTGGTGACTAATTCCTCCTGTAGACATCCCAATCATGAGAATCACAAGAGGCACAGTAAAAATACTAGTAATCCAAAAACGCTGTAAAAGACTGAGAGACTTTTTAGTTTTTTCAACAACGGTGTAGGTCCCCTTTTGCATCTTCATGCCGCATGAAAATTCATGCTCACCCAGATCTTGAGGAGTAAAACGAATGACTTTTTCCTCATCTTGAGCGATTGGTTCTAGGATCCCTTCTTCTTCGAAGAGAATCTCTTTATAACAGTTTGAAGGTGTCACACGATGAAAGGTAATCTCAGCAGGAATCCCTTTTTGCAGTTGAATGTGGGCTGGATGGTAGCCTTTGTCTGCCGTGATACGGATTTTTTGAACGCCATTTTCAAGGCTTGCTTTTACAATTTCAGTCATATCATTCTCCTATTCTACAATCATCTTACCGTGCATCATATTCATGCCACAAGAGAAACCATACTCACCTGCTTCTTCAGGAGTGATTTCAACCACATATTGGTCTCCCATAGGCAGATTTGCATGCACTCCAAAGTCTGGAAAAACGATTTGGTCCAAGCAAGGTGAAGGATCTTTTCGATCAAAAATAATACGAGCTGGTTGCGATTTTTTGAGGATAATAGTTCCTGGAGTGTATCCCCCCATGACTTCCACTCGAATTTCTTGATAGCCATTTTTTTGCTGGGCTCTCTTAGCATCTTCTTGCGGTTTTTTGAAAAACCAAAAGATGATAAAAGCAATCATTCCTAAAACAACAATAGATACAAATAGATTTAACATAGCGTCTCCTTTACATACAATTACATCTTACTTCTGTTACAGCACTCGCTTTTTTCTTAGAAATGACTTCTTCCAAACCTTCTAAGTCGGCTAGGGTAAAGTCACATTCTTCAATCAAATCAGCTAGTAACTGCTTAATCCTTCGAGAACAAAGCTTGTCTTTGATATCCTGAACCATTAAGCCCCTACTATCATCTAGCGTTAAAAGGGCCGAATAGACAAAGGACTTGCCCTGTTTTTCCCGAATCAAACATTCTTTCTCCACCAAACGAGCCAAGAGTGTCTGGATCGTGGATTTGGACCAACTGAACCTTTTCTCTAATACTTTTATGAGATCAGTACTAGTCTGTTCTCCCTGCATCCAGATAATCTTCATGACCTGCCATTCTGCATCCGAAATCTGCATGGTTATCTCCTCCAAAATCTACATTTGTCAATTACAGTTATCAGTATACTCTTAAAATCTACATTTGTCAACCCAAAAATCACATTTTTAAAATTTATCGCCGCTATAAATATTTTTTATCACAACAATAAAAAATACATATTATCCAAAGCTTTCTTTTAATGCTACAATAACTGTATCATTTTCCTAGATGGGAGGTTCTACTTTTGGATTGGTCCATTGTTGAACAATATCTACCACTCTATCAAAAGGCATTCTTTCTGACCTTGCATATTGCAGTTTGGGGAATTCTAGGTTCTTTTTTGCTGGGACTCATCGTCAGCGTCATCCGGCATTACCGCCTTCCTGTTTTCTCACAGTTGGCAACAGCCTATATAGAATTGTCACGAAATACACCCCTTTTGATACAACTTTTCTTTCTCTACTTCGGTCTACCTCGAATAGGGATTGTTCTTTCTTCAGAAGTCTGTGCAACAGTCGGGCTCATCTTCTTAGGTGGTTCCTATATGGCAGAATCCTTCCGAAGCGGGCTAGAAGCCGTCAGTCAAACCCAGCACGAGATTGGTTTAGCCATTGGTCTTACACCTTTTCAGGTCTTTCGCTACGTGGTTCTTCCACAAGCGACTGCTGTGGCTCTACCATCTTTTAGTGCCAATGTTATTTTCCTGATTAAGGAAACTTCTGTCTTCTCAGCAGTTGCCCTTGCTGACCTTATGTATGTTGCTAAGGATTTGATAGGACTCTACTATGAGACAGATATTGCGTTAGCTATGTTGGTGGTTGCTTACCTTATCATGCTTCTACCTATTTCACTAGTCTTTAGTTGGATAGAAAGGAGGCTCCGTCATGCAGGATTCGGGAATGCAAGTACTCTTTCAGGGAAATAATCTCCTGAGAATTTTACAGGGATTGGGCGTCACGATTGGGATTTCAATCCTGTCTGTCTTCTTATCCATGATTTTCGGAACGGTGATGGGAATTATCATGACTTCTCATTCTAGAGTGATTCGCTTCTTGACACGCTTATATCTAGAATTTATCCGGATTATGCCTCAGCTAGTGCTTCTCTTCATCGTTTACTTTGGTTTGGCTCGAAACTTTAATATCAATATCTCAGGTGAGACTTCTGCTATTATCGTTTTTACCCTGTGGGGTACAGCTGAGATGGGAGACTTGGTTCGTGGAGCTATCACTTCCCTCCCTAAGCATCAGTTTGAGAGCGGACAAGCGCTTGGTTTAACTAAAGTGCAACTCTACTACCATATCATCATCCCGCAAGTCTTGAGAAGTTTACTTCCACAAGCCATCAACCTTGTCACTCGGATGATTAAAACGACTTCCTTGGTTGTTTTGATTGGAGTTGTTGAGGTTACCAAGGTTGGACAACAAATTATCGATAGCAATCGTTTGACGATCCCAACAGCTTCCTTTTGGATTTATGGAACCATCCTAGTCTTGTATTTCGCGGTTTGCTTCCCTATTTCCAAACTATCTACTCACTTAGAAAAACATTGGAGGAATTAAATGTCTGAAACTATTTTAGAAATCAAGGAACTAAAAAAATCCTTCGGAGACAATCCTATCCTCCAAGGACTTTCTCTAGATATCAAAAAGGGAGAAGTTGTCGTCATCCTAGGACCATCTGGTTGTGGGAAAAGTACCCTACTTCGCTGTCTCAATGGATTAGAAACTATCCAAGGCGGAGATATCCTGCTGGATGGTCAATCCATCGTTGAAAATAAAAAAGATTTTCACCTAGTTCGTCAAAAGATTGGTATGGTCTTTCAAAGTTACGAACTCTTTCCTCACTTAGATGTCCTTCAAAACCTTATCTTAGGCCCTATCAAGGCTCAAGGACGCGACAAGAAAGAAGTAACACAAGAAGCCTTACAGTTACTAGAACGTGTAGGATTGTTGGATAAACAACATAGCTTTGCTCGCCAATTATCCGGCGGACAAAAACAACGGGTTGCTATCGTTCGTGCCCTTCTCATGCATCCAGAAATCATTCTTTTTGACGAGGTGACGGCTTCACTGGATCCAGAAATGGTGCGTGAGGTTCTGGAACTTATCAATGACTTGGCTCAAGAAGGGCGTACCATGATTCTGGTAACCCATGAAATGCAGTTTGCCCAAGCCATTGCGGACCGCATCATCTTCCTCGACCAAGGGAAGATTGCCGAAGAAGGAACTGCTCAAGAATTCTTCACAAATCCACAAACCAAACGAGCACAAGAATTTTTAAACGTCTTTGACTTTAGCCAGTTTGGCTCATATCTATAATCAATAAAGGAGATTATTATGAAACTACTTAAACCAATTCTAACTGTTTTTGCTCTAGCATTTGCGCTTATCTTTGTCACAGCTTGTAGTTCAGGCGGAAGCTCTGATGCTTCATCTACGAAGGCAACTGCCAAAGCTCGCACCATTGATGAAATTAAGAAAAGTGGGGAACTTCGAATCGCAGTATTTGGAGATAAGAAACCGTTTGGTTATGTTGACAACGACGGTTCTTACCAAGGTTACGATATCGAACTTGGTAACCAATTAGCACAAGACCTTGGTGTCAAACCGAAATATGTATCAGTGGATGCAGCTAACCGTGCTGAATACTTGATTTCAAATAAAGTTGATATCACCCTTGCCAACTTCACAGTTACTGATGAACGTAAGAAACAAGTTGACTTTGCCCTTCCTTACATGAAAGTTTCTCTCGGTGTTGTGTCACCAAAAGATAAAGTCATCAAGGACGTTAAAGAACTTGAAGGTAAAACCTTGATCGTTACAAAAGGAACCACTGCTGAAACTTACTTTGAGAAAAATCACCCAGAAGTAAAACTTCAAAAATACGACCAATATAGCGATGCCTACCAAGCCCTTCTTGACGGACGTGGAGATGCCTTCTCTACTGACAATACTGAAGTCCTAGCTTGGGCACTTGAAAACAAGGGATTTGAAGTAGGAATTACCTCTCTAGGTAACCCAGATACTATTGCACCAGCAGTTCAAAAAGGTAACCAAGAACTACTTGACTACATTAACCAAGAAATCGAAAAATTAGGTAAAGAAAACTTCTTCCATAAGGCTTACGAAAAAACACTTCACCCAACCTACGGTGATGCTGCTAAAGCAGATGACCTGGTTGTTGAAGGTGGAAAAGTTGACTAACATCCAATGAAATCACAAAAAGAAATCAGGTAATCCTAGCGACTACCTGATTTTTATATACCTTAAGCATTTTGCCAATTTTCTTGGTCTTCTTTAAAGCGTTTTAGGAGGTCGAGTCCTTCTGGTGTGATATAGCCTTCTTCTTGAGCTATGTGAATGAGCTCGCTGTAGTTTGAGAGGGTTACTAGTTTGACACCAGCATCCGCAAAGTTCTTATCTGCTTTTGGCAATTGATAGCTGAAGATAGCCACAACTCCAAGAACATCAGCTCCTTCACGTTTAGCAGCTGCTACGGCTTCAAGAACTGAACCGCCAGTTGAAATCAAATCTTCGACAACGACCATCTTTTGTCCTTGAGCTACACGGCCTTCGATTTGATTTCCAGCACCATGGTCTTTTGGTTTGCTACGGATATAGGCAAATGGCAAGTTCATCTTGTCAGCGATGATGGCACCATGAGGAATACCTGCAGTCGCTGTTCCTGCAATCACTTCTACTTCTGGGAATTCTGCCTTAATAGCTTCCACAAAACCATTTTCAATCAAGCTACGAGTATCTGGATAAGCAAGCGTCACACGGTTGTCCGTATAAATCGGTGATTTGATACCAGATGCCCAAGTGAAAGGTTCTTCTGGTTTGAGGTAAACGGCTTGAATTTTCAATAGATGGCTGGCAATGTCTTTAGCAAGTGTCATGGTCTACTCCTTTTGTTTTTATAATCTATTTCTTTAATTTCAGTCTTGGTTCCACTCATCCTTGATAGCATGATAAGCTGCAACTGGATCAGTGGCTTGAGTAATCGGGCGACCGACAACGATGTAGTCACTACCAATTTGATAAGCATCTGCTGGCGTCATGACTCGTTTTTGATCTCCAACTGCAGCCCCTGCCGGTCGAATACCCGGTGTCAGGCAGATAAAGTCTTGGTTGGTAGCTTCTTTGATAAGCTTGACTTCCTGAGCTGAACAAACCACACCATCTAATCCAGCTTCAGCAGTTTTCTTGGCATAATGAATGACCGATTCTTGAAGACTGGTTTGAATATTTTGAAAGTCTCTCATTTGTTCTTCAGAAGTTGAAGTCAACTGGGTAACAGCAATCAATTTTGCTTCTTTTCCAAGACCTTCACGCGCAGCCTTCATCATCTCCACACCACCTGCGGCATGAACATTGGTCATGTCAACACCCAGATGAGACAAAACCTTCATGGCTGACTTAACCGTATTGGGAATATCATGAAGTTTGAGATCCAGAAAGACACTGTGACCTAAGTCTTTCAAATAAGAAACAATCTCCGGACCTGTGGCGTAATAGAGCTCCATACCTACCTTTAGATAGAGGCTCTCTTCAGCTGGAAAAAGAGCTAAAAATTTCTTGACTGCCTCAAAACTTGGAAAATCAAGAGCAATAACTGGACGAGATTCGCGCATACTTTTCTCCTTTTACCTTTGTTCGCAAGAGAGTATGAAAAAAGGAACCTGCCTACAGCAAGGTTCCACGAAAAATGGGTAGTCTCCACCCTTTCACCGTCTAACCTTAGCTGCCTCTCTGGACTGCTTTAAAGGTTTTTTACTATTCTATTATTTAAAGCGATACTTGTCAAGTAAAAACCAGCGATTGAACTTGTAGAAAACAGGACTCATCATCAAGTCAATAGAGGCATCTCAAACTTAACGACTCTGTGATTGTTGGGTTGTTTGATTTTGAGTTTGTGTGTGATTCTGAGTTTGATTCCCTTGCTCTTCTTGTTTTTTCTTTTCTTCTTCCTGCTTCTTCTTTTCCTCTTCTTTAGCTTTGATTCTTGCTTCTTCTAAAGCCTTATCCGTCAAGCTATAACTATAGATCCCAACTTCCATATCAATACCGCTTGGCACTGTTAATTGAGGTTTAATCTTGCTATAGTAAGGCAATTTTTTACCTAGTTCTGATAAAGGAACCAAAACCTCATCCGTATCATACATGGTAATCTTGAGAAGATCGCTGGTTACACTAGTTGGAGCCAATTCAATCGTTTTGATAGCTTGCTTAATCTCTGGGCTGACTTCAGCCAGTTGTTCAATCAAGGTTTTGACTTGCTGCTCATCGTTAAAGAGTACGGACATATAGGTTTCAGGAAGACTGACTAGACTAACTGGACTGGTTTCCACCGTCCCACTAGAAAGAATCGGATAATGGTCCTCTCCAGAAACATAATAGGCTACAATCCCGTATTCCTTGACCTGGATGGTAAAATTGGTCGGAAATTGATAGCGAATGCTAGCAGATTCAATCCAGTGATTGGACTTAATCATCTCAGCATGTTTATCTTTATTGAGAAGCAGATCAAAGGTATAGTCACTATCACGAATCCCTGAAGCCTCTTTGATTTGGTCTGCATTGGTCTCTACCGTACCAGTAATCTCTATGTTTTTCAGAGTTGAGTAAGGCGTCAAAAGATAGATGGAAAAGATCAAGACAAGCAAACTTGGGATTAGAATCGTAACAGCACGCCAGATATGAACACTTGGAATAGAAGGCTTGGCCATCTTTTTCTTAGACTTAGATCTCTTTTCTTCTACTTTTGTTTCATTAGATGTTTCTTCAGATTTTTCATCCTCTTCTTCTACTTGTTCTGTCTCAGTAGTTTCCTCCTCATTCTCAGGAGAGGACTGGTCTTCTGCACTCTCCTTCTGCTCTTCAGGATTAGAATCTGAGGTCTCTTCTGCCTCAGTATCTTCAGATAAGTCTGACTCTTGTTCTTCCTTGGTCTCTTCTTCAGCCTTTTTGCGCAGATATTCACGGTTCTGCTTCTGCCACTCTGATAAAGTGGTTTCTTCTTCCAAAGTTTTTGCAACTTCTTTTTTATTGGTATCTGCTTGGGCCTTTTCTTTGGCTAGTTGGGCCTCTTCTTCAGCTTTTTTTTGAAGATATTCTTGATTTCGTTTTTGCCACTCTGACAATTCCTTGCTTTGAGTTGGCTCTTGTTTCTTATCCTTTGACATCGATTTTCCTTATGATAGATCTTTTTTTAGTAGCGCATAAAAATCCGCCACAGATTTTAATTCATGAGAATTCTTCATCGTGCTCTGGTAGTCTTCTTTGTGAGTCAAAAGCTTGCTTACTTTTTCTTCTAAAGTAGACAAGGTCAAATCGCTCTCTTGCAACTCCTCAGCATAGCCTTTCTTCACGAAATAAGCTGCATTTTCAATCTGGTCTCCACGA
The DNA here is from genome assembly GCF_000259525.1 of Streptococcus sp. SK140. NCBI lineage: Bacteria > Bacillati > Bacillota > Bacilli > Lactobacillales > Streptococcaceae > Streptococcus > Streptococcus sp. SK140. The sequence continues at coordinate 42,010 of NZ_AJML01000021.1, forward strand.
CTAGCTTCACGCCCCAGTGGCACAATGACATGCAATTTAGCCATAGCAAGGAGCTCAAAAATGGTATTGGCACCACCACGAGTAATGACCACATCAGCCAGATTCATGAGCGGTTGATAGAGGTCAGTCACGTAGTCAACACGATAGAGGTTTGAACTTAGTTCATTTAAACTAGCATCCCCTGTCAGGTTGATGATATTATAGCGACTAGTCAGCTCTTCCTTGTGGTCTGTAACTAATTGGTTAAAGACACGCGCACCGGCAGAACCGCCGACGAAAAGAAGGGTTGGTAGTTTGCTATCAAAATAAGTTCGGATGTCCACCATTTCTTCAGGTTCTTCCATGATTGGACCAGAAACCTTAGTCACAGCTCCAACGTGCTCTACCTTAGTGAGACTAGATGCTTGTTCAAAAGTAGAGTACATCTTAGTCGCAAACTTATAAGCGATTTTATTGGCTAAGCCCATAGAGAGGTCAGACTCGTGGATAAAGACAGGTACTCTACATACTCGCGCTGCGATAACAGGAGGAACAGATACAAATCCACCCTTAGAAAAGAGGGCTTGTGGACGAAGGCGAAGCATGATAAAGAGCGATTGAAGGATTCCAAATGCAACCTTAAAGACGTCAACCATATTTTGCCATGAAAAATATCGGCGCAATTTCCCAGTTGCAATAGAATGGAAGGTGACATCTAAACCTGACTTGAGGATTTCATGATGCTCAATTCCGTTTTTATCACCAATATAGTGGACTTCCCAGCCATCTTCGATGAACTTAGGCATTAACAAAAGGTTGAGGGTAACGTGTCCAACCGTTCCCCCACCTGTAAATACTATTTTTTTCATATTATCCCTTTAACTCCGCTACAGTGTCGATGAAAAGATCTCCACGCACTTCAAAGTTAGCATACATATCCCAGCTAGCATTAGCAGGACTGAGGAGAACCACATCTCCTTCTTCAGCAAGTTCATAAGCCTTGCGAGTTGCGTCAGCAATATCTGTTGCATCCACATAAGCCACACCAGCCTTGTCCGCTGCACGTTTGACACGTTCTGCAGACTGACCGAGAATGACCATTTTCTTAAGTCCAGTGATATCTGGAACCAACTCTTCAAACTCATTACCACGGTCCAACCCACCAGCTATCAAGATAACCTTGCTATTGTCAAATCCAGACAAGGCTTTTTGAGTTGCCAAGATATTGGTTGACTTACTATCGTTGTAGAATTTAACACCCTTGATTTGGTCTACAAATTGGAGACGGTGTTTAACGCCACCAAAGGCTGACAAGGTTTCCTTAATGGTCTCATTATCAACACCACGAAGTTTAGCCACAGCAATGGTTGCAAGAGCATTTTCCACATTGTGGCTACCTGGAACACCGATTTCATCAGCTGCCATGACTTTTTCACCACGGAAGTAAAGAAGACCATCTTCAAGATAAGCTCCGTCAACCTTTTCAAGTGTTGAAAATGGTACTACAGTCGCATTTGTCTTTGTCGCAAGCTCTTTAGCTAATTCCTGGTTGAAGTTCAAAACTAGGTAATCAGCCGCTGTCATATTGCTTTGAATATTCCACTTGGCTTCAACGTAGGCTTCAAAAGAACCGTGGTAGTCGATATGGGTTGGCATAAGATTGGTGATAACAGCAATTTCAGGATGGAATTCCTGGATTCCCATTAATTGGAAAGAGGATAGCTCCATGACAAGGGTGTCCTTATCTGTCGCTGTCTGAGCCACCTGACTAGCAGGATAACCGATGTTCCCTGATAAGAGACCATTTTGCCCCGCAGCAGTCAGAACTTCTCCAATCATGGTTGTAGTTGTAGTCTTACCATTAGAACCAGTAATACCAACAATCGGTGCCTCTGAAACCAAATAAGCCAACTCAACCTCAGTCAAGACTGGAATGCCTTTTTCTAGAGCTTTTTCAATCATCGGATTGCTATAAGGAATTCCTGGATTTTTTACCATAAGTGCAAAATCTTCATCCAATAATTCCAAAGGATGTCCACCAGTGACAACCTTGATGCCCTCTTCCAAGAGACTTTGCGCAGCTGGGTTTTCTTCAAAAGGCTTGCCATCATTCACTGTCACAATGGCACCTAGCTTATCCAAGAGACGAGCTGCAGATTCACCAGATTTAGCCAAACCTAGGACTAATACTTTCTTATTTTCAAATTGATCAATTCGTTTCATATCTAGAACTCCATTTCTACTCTTACTATTTTACCATTTTTATGAAAATAAAAAAGCCACAAAGGGCTTTCTTATTTGTTTTTGTCCTCGATCAACTATTCTACAGACTTGAGGGCTTCAAGCATATCTACCTTTCGGAGATAATGATTGACAAAAACTCCTAGGATGGTCAAAATGACACTGACAGCTAGAACTGGAATGAGATAAACTTCCCAGCCGACCTTTGGTTGAAAACGGAAGGTACCGGGTGCAATCATCTGAATGAGAAATTGATGGAGATAAAAGCCTGATACCAATCCTACAATCATTCCAATTAGTGACAATATGATGGTCTCCCGATAGATATAAAGGGTCACTTCTTTGTTATGAAAACCAAGAACCTTGATGGTTGAAAGTTCCCGAATCCGTTCAGCAACATTGATATTGGTCAAATTATAAAGAATCACAATGGCTAGTAGCACCGATACCAGCACCAAAATCGCCATGGTGTGATTCAGAGAATTGGCAAAACTTTCAAAGAGCTGAATGGTGGAGGCGTTTTGAACGAGGCCACTGACAGCTGCTTGCTCCATAAATTCTCCTGCGACTCTTTCGGTATTGACTTCACTTTTATCCTTGAGTTGGACCAAATATGTATTCATCTTGGGTGCTTGACCGTATATCTCCTCATAGGTTGCCTGATTCATATAGACAAAATGGCCCACATAGTGCTCGGTAATAGCACCTACTTTAAAGGTTTTCCCATCTATTGTAAAATTGTCACCAACAGAAACTCCTGCCAACTGGGCCAATTTTTCTGTCAAGACAACTCCATTAGATAAGCTCAGTTTTTCCCCATTTTTTTCTAGGAGGACAAAGGGAGCTAGGTCATCTTGATCCGTCACCATCATGGTCACGGTCTGAACGCCAGCCTTACCGGCATAGTCTTCCTCAATCTGTTTGGAAGAAATAAAACGATAGTTTTCAACTTCATCACTTTTCAGTTTTTCCTCTAGCTTAGCCTTGTCAGAATCAGAAGCTCGAGAATTGACAGAGAGAACCATCTGGTATTGTTGCAGATCCTTAAACTGCCTGTCTGCCACGCCAACCACAGAGGATTGAATCCCAAGCCCTGCAAAGAGGAGGGCTACTGAACCAGCAACTCCAAAAATGGTCATCAGCATACGCTGTTTATAACGGAAAATGTTGCGGGCTGTCACTTTCTGAGTAAAACTCAAGCGTGACCAGATAAAGGTTATGCGCTCCAAGAGAATTTTAGAACCCTTGACTGGTGGCTTAGGTAGTAATAATTGCGCTGCTTCTTCATGCAATTCTCTGCGAGATACAAGGTAGGCAGGTAGGACACTAGCCACTAAGCTTAGAGTCAGAGCTAAACAACTATAGGTCCAGTAGAAATACTGCTGACTCTCTCCAACAATCATTCGCTCAGTGATAATATGAGAGATTGTAGGTGCCAAGACGTAATGCCCAAGCAAGATTCCTAGAAGGGTTCCAAGAGTTCCAGCAACCAGGCCGTAAATCACAAACTTAGCAATGATATCCTTGCTATGGTATCCTAGAGCTTTGAAAATCCCTGCATTGGTTCTTTCCTCGTCTACAAATCGTGTCATGGTGGTAAAGGTAACCATGGCTGCAACGGCATAGAGAACAACTGGAAAGATATTCCCTACGGCACGAATACTCATAGCCGAGTTACTATACATGAGATAACCTTGACCAGTAGGAGAACTCTTGCGATTGTAGACATGATAGGTTGGCTCTGTTAGAGCCTTGACCTCATCCTGACTGGTCTGCCACTTAGCCTTTTCCTTAGTAAGATCTGTTTCGGCTTGGCTCAGCTTTTCCCTTTCTTGCTTTAGTTGTTCTTTTGTTTCTCCTAACTGACTAGATGCTTGACTTTTTTGTGGTTCTGGTAGTTGGCTCACTTGATTTTCTTGAGCTTGTAGACGCGTTTCGATTTCCTGTAGACGTTTCTTGCCAGCTGTCAAGTTGCTTTCAGCCTCGTCTAGCTGTTTCTTGCCCTCATCAAGGGACTCTTGAGCGTCCTTTTTCATTTTTTCTAGCCGCGCTTGACCATTATCAGCAACTAGGTCTTTGAGAGTTCCCTCTTCTTCCTCTTGCTTCTTTTCGTAATCGCTTGAAAAAGGATTGACATCTGTTAGACTAGCAAAACGCAGGCGGGCAATCGTGTAAACAAAGCTCTTAAAGTTATCTTTTGTTACGACACCATAGGCTGCTAGATTCCCATTACCACTGGCTGAACTCCCCATATCCGTTTTTGAGAAAATATCTGGAGAGTGGACGAAGCCTGTAATGGTATAACTATCCCGCTTCAACTGAGAATTACTGCCCTTCTTTTGGCTCAACTGAATGACTTGACCAATCTGATAACGATCTTTCCAAAAATCCGCCAAGGCCAATTCATCTTCTTTTTCAGGCAAACGACCTTCCGTTACTTGAAATTTTGAAATCTTTTCAGTATTTGAAAAGATTCGTATGGCATCTTCACTATTTGCCAGAGTAAAATCTGTCATATAACCAAATTCAACATCTGCTCCCGATAGAGTTTGCAATTCTTCCTGGTCTGCCTGATCTAGACCATAATCTGCTATGACGGTCATATCTGCCACATTAGTATCTTTCAGATAAGCCCAAGCTGTTCGCTCCATATTAGGACTAGCAACCTTGAGACCAACCACGGCTAAAGAACCTAACATCATTAGAGTTAGGATGGATAAAAATCGTCCCTTTGAACCTGTGAAAGACTGGAGCAGGTCTTTCCAATATGTCTTTCTTTTCATCTTAGTACTCCAAATCATCAATATCCTGTGGTTGAGGATTGAGGACAACACTCTTGACACTGGCATCATGCATCTGAATCACCCGATCAGCTATTGGAGCTAGGGAGGCATTATGGGTCACGATGATAACGGTGGCCCCCTTCTTACGTGACATATCTTGAAGAATCTTTAGAACCTGCTTACCAGTCTGGTAATCCAAAGCTCCCGTTGGTTCATCACAAAGGAGAATTTTAGGATTTTTAGCCACGGCTCGAGCAATGGATACCCGTTGTTGCTCACCGCCTGACAGCTGAGCTGGAAAGTTATTAAGACGGTGCCCTAATCCAACATCCTTGAGAACCTGCTCAGGATCCAAGGCATCGGCAACAATTTCTGAAGCTAGCTCAACATTTTCCTTGGCAGTCAAGTTAGAAACCAAGTTGTAAAATTGAAAGACAAAGCCAACGTCATCTCTACGATAGTTAGTTCTCTGATGAGAAGTGAAATTCGAGATATTGGTCCCATCAATCCAGACTTGCCCTTCATCATTTGTATCCATACCACCAAGAATATTTAAAACGGTTGACTTCCCTGCTCCAGATGACCCAAGGATAATGACTAGTTCTCCCTTTTCAATCTCGAAGTTGACATCCCGATTGGCTACAATTTCTGTATCACCAGTATGATACCTCTTATAGCTGTTTTTCATTTCAATATAAGCCATCCTATCTCCTACTCTTCTATCCCTATTTTCATCTTTATTATAACTCTTTTGAGGAGAGAAAGAAAGCTTATCCCTGTAGACTTTAGAGAGATTTTCAAAGTCCTCAGATGCGCTGAATTCAAGTCAGTATAGCCATGCCTTACTCACCATGTTTCTGAGACAATTCCTCTAGTTTGTTATTTTAGTTTTTTGTCGAATATCATCTCTGGTCTTCTTTTGCAATTGCTTCATGAGAAAAAAAGCGAACAAGACCAGATTCTGTTTATCAGAAAACTAGTTTTGTCCGCTTTTTATGATCGAGATTAGTCTCTTAGTCCAATCTCTATGACTTAGATGCTATAACATCATCTTATTCGTCTTCTTTTTTCTTTCCCATTGCAAAGAGACCAAGTAGTGCTCCTACAACACCTGCTGTTGCAAGGGTTGCATTTTCTTTTGTACCTGTTTCAGGGAGGATATTTTGATGACTTGCAGGCGCTTGGTAGGTCTTGTCTTGTGACATAGCAAGAGCTACTTGTGACTGCTCATCTCTGTATGCTGGTGTTTCACCTGTAGTTGGGGCTGAACCATTCACACGTCCAGTAAATTCTGGAACTTGGTGACTAGTCCCTTCTCCACCAGGAACGCCACCTTCAAAGTGTGGAACTTGATGGGTAGTTCCTTCTGAACCATTTACATGACCAGTATACTCTGGTACTTCATGAACAGCAGCTTCTGCCCCATTGACACCGCCTGTAAATTCTGGTACTTCTACTACTGGTGCTGCTTCATCGCCTGCTGTGCCAATGACTCCTGGGTACTCTGGGACTTCATGAACAGCTGCTTCTGCTCCATTGACACCACCTGTAAATTCTGGAACCTCATGGATAGCTGGATCTGTTTTACCAGATACTTCTTTCTTAGTTCCGACTAAGACAATCTCATCTTGCGGTGCTTCAATAGTTTCGCGAAGTTTTTCAGTACGGCTTCCATCTAGTGCTACTTCAGTCAGGATACGTTCTTTACCTTCACGACCTGCTTGAGTTACACGAGTTTCACCTTCTGCTAGAGTTGGATCTTCTTTCTTCACTGTCTTGAAGCTGAGAGCTTCTTCTACCACTTCTAGGCTAGGAAGCTCTTCCTGAACAGCTGGGGCAACTTTCCCAGTTTCAACCTTTTCTTTGGTCAATTGGATACGGTATTCCTTGACCTGTTTACCACTTTCTGAAACGAGACGTACCAAGACTGGAAGTTTATCGTCACCACTATCAACAACTGTTGCCGCTACGTTTTCACCAGCTTCAACGGTCACTTTAGGACGGTTTCCACTATAGGTTACTTGGTAATCCACACGAGCTTCAGAGAAGTCTGCAAGCTCTCTACCATCTACTAGAAGTTTAGAAGCTGTATTGTCTTTAGGTGCTTCACTTGGTGCGATAAAGGCCATTTCAGTGATAGCCACACCCTTCTTGTCTGCTTTTCTGTCCATGCGCCATCTCATAGCTTTAGCTTTGACCGGTGCAAAGGTTACATGGATGTCAGTTCCTGCTTGAACTTCTTGATCCGCACGATATTCAACTTTCTCCCAGTTAGAAGGAGTGTTGAATGGATGTTCTGGATCGTATGGTTGGTAGTTAGAGTAATATTCTGGTGAATCAAATTCTGGTCCCACATAGCGTTCTAGAACAAGTTTAGAAGGTGCATCTGTTCCACCATCTGCAAAGAAGCGAATGCTTCCTTCAGCTACTGTACGTTCAACAATCTTACCATTTTCTCTGAAGATAACCCCTACTGAAACTTCTGGATTTTCAGATGGAGTTGCAGACCAATTAGTCCAACGACGGCTTTCATCATCTGAACCATCGTTAACATAATCTACACGGTCATGAGAGTTTGGATCAATATCGTTAGTTGCTGAGGCAAATGAACGGTTGCTATCGTCATCGAAGTCTGGGTTATCTGAAAGATTTTCTCCGAGTTTGTCTGTTACACGAACAGCTACTTCAGCAGTTAAATCAGTACCCAAAACGCGACCATGAACTGTAAATTCACCTGCTTTTGTTAGATTTTCTGCTGGAACTGCTTCCCAGTCAACAGCCAAGTCCTTCACTTCATAGTCAGATTTTCCTGTGAAGTAAACAGGAACTTTTGCTGGTAGCTCAAGAGTTTGTCCTTTAGCAACCAAGCGAGATGATTTGGCAACAGCAACAGGTTTGCTTGCGAGCAAATCTTTATCATTTGTGAAGTGTAGGCGGTATTCACCTAGGATATCTCCGTTTTCAGCCTTGACAACAACACGAACTGGATCTCCTTCACCTACGCTTGGTACAACTGTTGCAATACCATTTTCAGTGACACTTGCTGTAACAGCTGGAGCTTTTCCTTGGCTTGCTTCTAGATAGTAGTCAGTCAAGCCTGGGTTAAAGTTTGGCAAATCTTTTCCATCTACTTGGATTTTTGCTTGAGCATTCTTAGCTGCAGCTACTTGTTTAGAGAAGATTTGCATTTCTGTAATAGAAGTACCCCATTTACCATCTGGTCTAACCATGCGGATACGAACTGCGTAAGTGTTGACTTTATCAAAGCTAAAGTGGGTCATTTCTCCAGCTCTGACTTGATCTGGAGCCTTGAGATTTGTTACTTCTTTCCAGTTTTTATCGTCATTAAAGACATGGTCTTCGCGTGCTACGAAGCTTGGATTCTTAGGAACTGTTGGAGTTGCTGAACCGACATAGTATTCGATGACATAGGATTTAGGTGCACCAACACCGTGGTCTTCGTGGAAGGCTACATTGAGGTTATCCACTGAACGTTTAGACATGATACCAGAGTCACCAAAGAGAATTCCTACGGATGCTTCACTTGTACGGTTCCAGTTTGTCCAGCGATTTGCTGGTTGGTTGTTATATGAAATTAGTTTGTCATTGACATTGGCTACTGAGTCACTTGGATTTGAGTCTGATGCAAAGGCAAGTGGCAATTCTGAACCAGTCCACTGGTCAGAAATATTAGCACCAGTTTCTGTCTGAGCAGATACACGAACATGAAGTTTAGTTGGTAGTTGAGTACCTTCTACATGTCCTGTCACAGTAAACTTGCCTTCTTGTGCGTATTGGCTTGGTTCAATAGCGTCCCAAGTTACTTTAGCTGAAGAGACTTGGCCATTTGAGTGGTAAGTACGAACGCTCTCTGGTAGTTGAGGAGCTTCTGCAACTGGAGTAGTTACGCTCACTTCTTCGACAGCAATGATACCTTCGACAGATACCTTAGCATGTGCTTCTTTCTCAATTCCTTCAACTTTACCTAAGACATCAAAACTATGGTATTTAGCAAGGTCTTCCTTAGCAACTGCTTGCCAAGTCACCTTGTGAACCTTTGGAAATCCTTTGTCATACTCTACAGTTACAGTAGCAGGTAGACTTGGTTCTTGGTTCAAACCTGTCACGACACTAACTGGACGGATGGCTTGGACAACTTTGCTTTCAGTATTTGCTTGAATGTTCAAGTCAATCTGGCCTTCTGCTCCTTCAAATTGAGCTTTCAGAGTTACTTGACCAGGTTTATGCAATTCAAGCATACCTTTACGAACGGCTACATCTCCTTCACCTGTAGTTGAGAAGGTAACCTTATCAGCCTTCAAGACTGCTTGTGTACCGTCTTGATAGTGAGCCAAGACCTTGATACCGACAGTTTGGTCTTCTTTCAAAGTAGCTGCATTTTCAACTTCTAGGCTCAAACGTTCAATTTGTGGAGCTTCTTGTAGGAATTGGATAGCATAAGTTTGTAGTGGGCCACCATCGTTTGGTTGAACATGGATGCTTGCACGCATACCATTTGCTTCATTAGCTTGAATAACTGTCACTTGAGCATTTTCAGCTGTAGCTTTGACCTCTGGCAAGGCTGCTCCATAAGCAAGCTTGTGATATTTTACAGGTTGGTCAGTTGAAAGGCCTTCAACCGCTTGATCTGCTACAGTTACACTTGGAACTACTGGATTAGCAGCTTCCCCTTCTGCAACTACCAAGGTCGCAGCGATTTCTTCATCTTCTAAAATACCTTTTGCTGGGATGCGAGAGCCTGGGATTGCTAGTTTAGCTTGGTCTTCAGCTGCAATTTCCCACTTATTAACATCATAGCTTGCTACAGTACCATCTGACAATACGTAAGAAACAGATTTGTCAACTGAACTTAGATCTGTATTTGGAGCGATTCTCTTGACTACAGGCAATTCTGCTTCGAGAGCCAAGACTTCAACACGCGCTTCTACATCACGTCCATCTGCCACGCCTTTCACAGTCACAATTCCTGGTTCATTGACATCAACTGCTGACCATTCTACTGGAAGTTTTGCACGACTGCCATCACTGTAGATAAATGCCACTTTCTTAGGCATTTTTGGCGCTTGCCCGATAACAGTACGGACTTTAGCAACTTCTGTACCCAAAACTGTTTTTTCAGCTTGGTCTTTCTTACCTGTGAAGATAGTAGTTTGATCAGATTTCAAGAGATCAGAATGAGCAGTCAAGGTAAATTTACCAGCTTGCTCAGTTGATTTGACAATGACAACACCCTTACCATTGAAAGCCTTACGAACCCATGAACCGTCAGCTTGCTCTTTGTAACGTTCACGGCTTGCTTGTTCACCGTTATCCACACCGACAATCCGACCTTGTCCATGCAACTGGAAGCGAACAAGGTTATTGGCAGTTGGAACTACATTACCAGCGCTATCAACGATTTCGTAGTAAATATAAGTGAGATCTTTTCCGTCTGCTGCGATAGCATTTTCTTCTTTGACTAGGCGAACACCTGCAGGTTCACCAGCAGTCGTAACCTTATCACGAGCAATTTCATTACCAGCCTCATCGCGAGCTACTGCTTCCAAGGTTCCAGGTTGATAAGCAACCTTCCACTCAAGGTAAAGTTCCTTGGCATTGGCACCTTCTTGGTAAGTACGGCCATCACTAGTTTGTTTCTTGTTAAAGGTTTTCTTACCTAGAGACTCGCCATTCAAGAACAGTTCCACACTGGCAGCATTTGAAAATGCACGAACAGGAATCTTACCATCTGCGTCTGCTACATTCTCTCTTAGGGTAGAATCTTCCCAGTTCCAGTGAGGAAGGAGATGAACCATTGGTTTCTTCTGAGCAGAAACCCATTGGCTTTGGTACAAGTAATAGTCATTCTTAGGAATTCCAGCTGTATCTACTATACCAAAGTAAGAACTCTTAACTGGTGTGTTGTTTTGGTTGTGCCATGGAGTAGGCTCACCGATATAGTCGGTACCTGTCCAGATAAACTGACCAGCATAACCAGCATTGTCACGGTCAAAAGTCCACGATGCAGTGGCTGTTTTACCCCAACCAACACGGTCATTACCATAGTCTGATTGCTCATAGTGACGGTAAGCTTGGTTGCTGTGGACTAGTTCACTTTCTGGACGGAAATAGCTACCACGAGTACGAGTTGCTGAAGAAGTTTCTGAACCGTAAATCAACCAATTTGGATGTTTCGCACGAAGCTTCTTATAGTTGTCTTCTGAATAGTTAAATCCAACCGCATCAAGTTCGTTGGCAATCTTTTCATGATCACCACTACCATCACCAAAGCGGAACTTGTCTGCTCCCATAGTGACATAGCGTGTCTTATCAACTGCTTTAATAACTTGGACCAAGCGTTTTACAGTCGCTAGAGAACGAGCCTTACCGTCTGCTTCACCGATTTCATTACCGATAGACCACATGAAGATAGCAGGGTTGTTTTTGCCTCTCTCGACCATTGTACGTAGGTCAAAGTCAGACCATTTTTCACCTTTTTTAGCATCTGGGTGAGTGGCGTCTTTGTCAAAGAAACGTCCGTAGTCATACTGTTTCTTACCACCGTACCAAGTATCGAAGGCTTCTTCTTGCACCAACAAACCTAGTTCTGCAGCGATCTGCAACGTTTGCTCACTAGCTGGGTTGTGGGTTGTACGGATAGAGTTCACACCCATATCCTTCATCTGTTTCAGACGACGGTATTCTGCCTTATAGTTTTCTTCAGCCCCTAGAGCTCCGTGGTCGTGGTGAAGAGAAACTCCATGGAATTTAATGCGTTCACCATTCAAAGAGAAGCCTTCATTTGGTGTCCAGTTATAGTAACGGTAACCAAACAAGTCCTTCTTGGCATCGACCAATTGGCCGTCACGATAAACACGAGTCACTAATTCATAAAGAGCTGGTTTATCGTTAAGAACTGTCCAGAGTTTTGGTTTCTCAACTTGCAAAATAGCATTCAAGCTAGTTGATTGATGAGCTTTCAAGACTTGGCTATCTGTACGAACTACGTCCGTTACAGCCTGGCCATTTCGTTCAATAATTTGGTATTCAGCAACAATTTCATGATCTTTGTCATCTGTATTGACAATCTTACTTGTTACATGAGTATCAACCTTACCATTTTGTTGTTTTTCAAGGTCTGGTGTTAAGATCGTTGTTCCGTTTTTCTCAGCATGAACCTTATCTGTGACTTGAAGGGTAACATCGCGGTAAATACCACTTCCTGAGTACCAACGGCTACTTGGTTGTTTGTTGACCGCATGTACAGCTACGACATTCTCACGACCATCTTTATTGAGATAATCAGTGATGTCATAAGAGAATTGGTTGTAACCATTTGGATAGTGACCAACTAGCTGACCGTTTACATAGACTTGCGAATCCATATAAACTCCATCAAAGACTAGGCGAACATTCTTGTTAAGGTCTTTTTCATCTAGTTTAAAGGTCTTGCGATACCAAGCATCACCACCATTGAGTTGTCCACCTTCGTTTTGGGCAGGAGAATCATGATCGAAGTCATTGTAAATACTCCAGTCATGAGGAAGGTCTAATTTCTTCCAGCTTGATACATCTGCATCTGGTTTGATAGCGTCTTTGGCATTAGCATTGAGTTTAAAATGCCAGTTTTGGTTAAATTCTACTTTACGGTCCTCAACCAATTGATTTACCTCCTCACTGGTAGCCGGTTTTAGGTCCGGTTTTTCCGTTTGAGCAGATTGATCTTGAGTAATTGCTTGAGGTTTCTTATCTAAGATGGAATCCTCTTTCTTGTCAGAATCTGACTGTACAGTTTGGTTGTCCTGTGTTTTTTCAACTTCATGAGCTGGTGTAGCAACTTCACTTGCAGCTGATTCAGTTGATGCTGGCTGTTCTGGACTTCTTGTTTCACTAAGTTCCTCTTTATGAGAATCATCCTCTACTTTTTCTGCAGCAACTGCAATTGGAGTTTCATCAGCTGAAACTGGGTTTGCACCAGCTACACTTGCACCAAATAAGACTGAGCAAGTACCGATGACTACAGAGCAAGTTCCAACGGTAAATTTTCGGATACTATACACTCTTTTTCGATTCCAATGATCTTTTCTCATAAGATCCTCCTTATATTCGTAACCGCTTCCAATTTTATGTAAGCGCTCTACTTTTTCAGTAGTATTTTGCTTCTATTTTATAAAATAATATAAGAAACTTCAATACTGGCAGCATAAAAATCATACTTTTGATTCTTTTTTCTATAATTAGTAGAAAACTTTGAAAATCTGAATGTACATTTAGTGAATGATTTTACTAAAAAAGGCGGTAGGACGGAAATCGATAGACAAAGTCTCGATTTCGTAGTCCCAGCCCCGCGAGGATGATTAGGAGCTTTTTGGAGTCTAATACTCAATGAAAATCAAAGAGCAAACTAGGAAGCTAGCCGCAGGCTGTACTTGAGTACGGCAAGGCGACGCTGACGTGGTTTGAAGAGATTTTCGAAGAGTATAAAAGACGAACAGAAAGTTCAATCAGCTACCGCGTCAAAGTTTGATTGCTAATAAAAAGTGAGGGCGGGATCTTTTGTCCCAACCTCTTTTACGGTCTATCAAACTGATATTTCTTATTAGATTATTGACTAGATTTCCCCTTTTCCAGTAGCTTGACCATCTCATCTTTACGTTCTTCTAACTCTGCAATTTGCTGCAGCAAAAGCTCTGAAAAATCACATTCAAGCTCTTCAGTTTCGCCACTATTAAACCAATCTAGAGCTACTATATGATTGTCCTTATCAAAGCAGAAAATCACATCTCCATCCCCGATGATAGATAGAAATGGAATATAGTCAACAAATCCTAAATCATGTAATTCCTTAGTTTTTATTCGAATGTCTAGGAAGTCTGGGATGCCATTTGCAATTCCCAAGACCTTGATACCTCGGCAGAAGGTCCAAAAAGGGGCTACATCGTAAGCCTTGGCTCTTGGCCATAGCTCTTCCCTGACTTCCATAAAGAGACCTCCCAGAGCTGACATGGTGAATTCCCTGAAATCTTCTGGCAGACGAATGCCGTATTGATTTTCAAAATCCTGAACATCTTCTTCCGATGGTTCATTGCCCATGCAGGCGACAACTTGATAAGTTTCCTTATCATAGTGACGAAAATAATCATAAACTTCCTTGAGTGCCATTATCCAACTCCTTATCCTACATAGATATACTCAATAACCACATCACATAGTTGATGATCCTTGTCATAGCCAAAGTAAACAGGATAATTTCCATCTCCAAAACCAGATTGAATCATTGGAATAGTCAGGTCTGTATGTGGTATTTTAAAGTTAATCCAATCACCGCCTTCTCGTTGATATAGGGGATGTTCTATGGCATTTTGAGCAAAAATTTCCTCAAAGAAATCATCATAGATGTTTTTTTCAGGATTTTCTTGATACCATTTTTCTTCAAAATCACAGTAGGCATTTTTTGTCTCAACATCCACAATAGTTGCCAAGCCTGCATCGACTGAAAATCCAAAATAAGAATCTTCTTCAACAGAATCCAGGTTTTCAGTACCAGTTAAAGCTTCATAGTAAACAACTGGAAGTTTATCTGTAAATTGAACTCTTGTTGCAACATACCTATAATGATCTTCTTCGATTTTAACTACCAAGGTTTTGAGAGGAAATGTTCCTTTTGGAACGGTCTCTAAATAGGGTTTTTCATTCCTACGGAGCCAGACCAAGGGATCCCTAACTAAAATTTCTCCACTTGGGAAGGTCACTTCCCCCATATCTAAGACAAAGACTTCCTTGCCGTCTATTTCTTTCATCTCGAAACACGCTGCGTAATTGACAGACGAGGTCAAAATATGTTTGATTTCTTGGTATTTTTGCAACCATTCTTCAGAAACTTGAAGTTTTTCCATCGGTCTTTCCTTTCTAGTTTAAAACAAGCATGTGTTGGAGTTAAAAACCGGTTTAAATCGAATCTAAATAAACTACAAATCCATCTGGTAAGATGACTTGATGTCCATCTTCAAGCTGGCAATGACTAGCTAAATCAACTGAATCTCTATCTAAAACAAAATTCTCAGAAGACTGGTTAAAGATGGCTTGAACTTCTTTCCCTTCATAGTTCCATTTCAAAGCTAGAACATCTGGTTTCACTTCTTCTAGCTTATAGGTTCCATATTGAATAATGCTTGAAATTTCCTTACGGATCTTGATTAATTGCTTTATGAAATTCAGCATATCATTGTCCTCAGAAACACGGTCCCAAGGCATGACACGACGGCAGTCAGGGTCTGGTCCCCCTTTAAGTGCCAGCTCTGTTCCGTAATAGATACAAGGGGTCCCTTTTTGAAGGTAGAGGAAGGCAAGGGCTGCCTTGACATGCTGCACATTTCCTTTTGCAGTTGTAAGGATACGCTCTGTATCATGAGAATCTAAAAGGTTAAACATCACTTCAGCAATTTGTTGCTTGTAGTACATAGACTGGCTGTTGATTTCTGAAATAAATTGCCCCGTCTTTTTACGCTGACGCAAGAAATAATCCTTGATACTTTCAGAAAGCGGGTAGTTCATAACCGCATGGAACTCATCCCCTTGTAGCCAAGGCTGAGACGTATGCCAGATTTCACCCAAGATGTACAAATCAGGCTTTTTGGCTAGAACTGCCTTTCTAAAATCTCTCCAGAATTGGTGGTCAATTTCATTGGCAACATCCAAGCGCCAAGCATCGATATCAAAATTTTCAATCCAGTAGGTCGCAACACTTAAAAGATAAGCTTTCACCTCAGGATTTGCTGTATTTAACTTAGGCATATAGCTAGCAAAGGCAAAGGTATGATACGGTAGTTCTCTTGGGTTCTTAAGTTTATCCTCAGTAACTGGAAATTCTTGAATATGGAACCAATCTTTATAAGGGGAATTTTCTCCATTCCTTAGAACATCCT
Source organism: Streptococcus sp. SK140 (assembly GCF_000259525.1). Lineage (NCBI taxonomy): Bacteria > Bacillati > Bacillota > Bacilli > Lactobacillales > Streptococcaceae > Streptococcus > Streptococcus sp. SK140. The sequence goes on from NZ_AJML01000021.1 coordinate 57,938, forward strand.
GCCATTGGGCTGACTGATCTCCGATATGGTTAAACACTGCATCTAACATGATTTTGATGCCCCGTTTATGGGCTTCCTCTACTAGATTACGAAAGACTTCCTTGTCTCCAAAGTGACGGTCAATTTCAAAATAATCCGTCGTGTCGTACTTATGATTGGTTGTTGCTTCAAAAATCGGACATAGATAAAGTCCAGTGATTCCCAAATCTTTAAGATAGTCTAAATGATCAATAATCCCTTGTAAATCTCCACCAAAAAAGTCATCTCTATTAGGTGCAATGGCTGCATTCCACTCTCGAGCTCCACCTGGAGTCAGTGTATGATTTCCATTCGCAAATCGTTCTGGGAAAATCTGATACCAAACGGTATTTGAAACCCAGCTAGGAACTTGGCAACCGTCGATTTCGTGAATGTAAGGAAGCTTGAAACCATTACCTTCAGCATCCAAATTTTCTTGAGTATGTTCTACACAACCCTTATCTCCATAGAAGACACCCTGACCTTCCTTATCAAGGAGTTCAAAGAGATACTGAATTCGTGCAAAATCAACCGATACTGTAACCTGCCAATAATCAAATAAAGCATCCGAGGTTACTTTAGTCATTTCTTTCTTAGCTTCATACTTATCTTCAATGAAAATAAAGGGATCTCCATAGTGCAAAATGACCTGCTGGACATCATCTTTCTTGGTTCTAATTCGGATATGTAGCTGACCTTCTTTGTACAGATAAGCATACTCTGATTCTGGTCTATGATAAATGGCTGTTAATTCCATAGTTTGTCTCCTAAATAATCACTATCAAAAACGCAAACGCTTTCTTAATCGATGTTTCTAGTATACTATTTTAACTGTTTATTTGCAATTTTTATACCAGTTTTACGATAGATATATAGATGGACAAGGGTAAAATTGAGTAGACTATTTTTGAGCTTTAAAAAGAGAGTTTCCATGAACCGGAAAACTCTCTCATCATTACGGGGCAGATGATTAAAATAAATGCTATCTGATATCTTTAATCCTCTAGAACGAAAATTTCTTCAACATGTAGTCGCAGCAATCTTGCAATTTTCATTGCTAGTTCAAGTGTAGGATTGTACTTGTCATTCTCGATAGCTATAATGGTTTGTCGACTAACGCCTAATATTTTTGCCATATCTTCCTGACGTAGTCCTTCAGACTTTCTTAACTGTTTGATATTATTTTTCATACAGCATTAGTCTTTCTGAAAACAATAAATGCCAATCGCCAAAACTACGATAAGGATAAGAACCATCAAAATTACTCCTTGAACAAGTTTATTTGGTTCTTTAAACTCTTCATCACCATCAATCATTTTCTGTTTTATTGCAAGTTGTGTAAATCCTTGAACAGAAATAGATAAACATAAAATCAAACATGGTAACATTTCAAGTTCAATGCCTTTTGTAATAGATTGATAAATATTAAATACTGTCCATCCACATAAGCCAAATAGAGCCGTTTTATAACCCCATTCCTCAGAACGTAGCTGAATCGCTCTGTCCATTTCATCCATTTTTCTCATGGTTCTGTTCCTCCAATCTGTCAAAACAATGTTAAGAGTCCTTTACATTTTTTATTATACTCCAAACCGCTAAAATGTCAAGATATTTTAACATTTTTTTGTTTTTTATTTTCTTCATCTATTCTAAGAATATTCCAAACTCAGCCTCACAGCCTAGTCAATCTGACAAAGGGCAAGTTCTTTTAATCCTCTGTCGTAAAGGAAGGTTAAACAAAAGTTGTCTGTCATATTTTGAAGCTTGTGTTTACTCATTCCTCTAGGCAAGGCTATATCGCACAATTCTCTTGTTACCAGAGAAAATAGCTTTTACTTGCCCTTCCAGTCATCATTCTTAAATAGGGGGCTCAGGATAAGATAAGGCGAATCCGTAAAGAGTCCATTGACACCAGCTTTTTTACCTAAAGTCTTTAAATGTTCAGATTCTAATAACTTTTCGATAATACGACCATCACTAGAGATTTTAACTAGGGCATAATAGTCCATGCCCCATTTATTGACGGAGGTTTGGTTTTCTCCCGAAGTAAAGGCATAAAGCTCTTGCTGCCAACATTTCAGACTATCGATTTTAGGACTAGCGTCCGAGCTCCTGTCGTGGTGGTTTAAACCGTTTTTATCAATATGCGAATAAGTGGTCCACTTAGCCTGCTTTTTCTCTCTATCAAATTCTAAAAGGGCAAAGTTTCTTGCCTGATTTGTATAAACTTGATCTTCAAAACACACGGGTATCTGGTCGCTATCTGATACTATTTGAAAATATCTCTCTTGTGCCTCTTTAGGAAGTATACTTTGCGAATCCTTTATAGCAATGATTTCTGGATGAGAAAAATCACCAGTATAATAGACTATTTCCTTACCAGCCTTGATGATGCCAATATTTTGTCCATCTGTAAAGAGTAGAGACTCTTCCTCCCAAACATGGTCACAAGCCCAAGCATCTATCTCCTTCACACCCAAAGGCGATACTTCAAGCAGACAGTAGCGATTGAAATCTTCCTTCTCACTGGTCAAGACAAAGGCTCTACCATCCTGTAACATGACAGAATTGAGAACACTATTGTAATCCTTGTCAAGCTCCCATTTGTTCAATAGTCTTAACTTTAGCTTCCCCATTTTCTTCCCCTTAAACGATCACCATTCATTGATGGCAAATAGAATAGCTAATCGAATATTTCTTAGCAACTGATCCGAAAGTTCATCGTACACTTGACCCAGTCCTTTATCTTGTGCCAGCCATCCAGGTTCATCATTCCATGAGCCCATTCCTCCAAAAACATCCGCTGCACTTGCGGCTCTAAATATATTTTGATTTTGTGGCGGAATTTGAGGCTCCTCTAGCACCTTAGTAGCATCAAGGTCAAGGATATGGTTTCTAGCAGAGTGAAAGACTTTTGCAAAGTTTTCACATTCAATTTTACTTGCTAGATCTTCTATACGAGCCAATACGTCCTTAAATTCTTCCAGATTATTTTCATAGTGGGGAATGTCTTGAGAAGACCTTTCCCATTCATACTCGGTGTAGGTGACATCCCAGCCTCTGACTGGGGAAGCAGATTCCCAATTTGGTAGGAAATAACTTGCCTTCCCATCTTTATAAAAACAGAGAATTGCACTCTGTGTTGTATTAGAGAATCCTAAAATACCTCTGTCTTCAACCGAAATAGGACAAAATAATTTTAAATCCTTCAAACCTTTTTCCTTAAGGTTTTCAAACCAATCAGATACAGAAAGTTCTGTAGCTTCCCCATTTTCTGACGGCAAAATTTGAAAGCTCAATTTATTTGTATATTTTTCAGGCTTATAGCATATTTCTTTACCACTTTTTAAAGCCTTCCTCGCGGCTGCCACGATACAGGCTATCTGATACATTTGTCCGTTCATATGATCTCATCCACTATCCCTTCAATCAACTCCGTAAGACTTTCTGCTACATAGATAATTTCATCAGGATCATGGATGTAGCAAATAATCTGCCCTTCCTGACCCTCTCGGTCTGGATCAAAATCCAGCATAAGATAACAAGAGTCACAATACTGAGCAAAAGGAAGCCATTTTTTATTAAAAAGATAGGGCTTTATTCTACTATCACGCATATTTTCCAGATCTTGATTAGAAAAATAATCTGGGAAATCCGTCAATAGAGCATCCCTATTTTGAAAGTATTTTTTACAACTTTCCATTTCCTGCAAACTCATGAGAGAAAAAGGCAGCTCTCTCTGGTCAATCACACAAGGTAAAATAGAGAAGTATTTACTCCCATTTTTGTAGCTATAAAGCTCTTTGAAGTCACTAGGTAGACGAATACCAAGTCTTTCCTCAAAGGCTTGAAGCTCTTTCTCGGAAGCACCAGAAATTTTCTGATAATCAGCCAGGTATTCCTCTTCCGCAGGATCATCCAAATCCCAGTCTTCAAAATACTCACAAATATAAGTTTCTATTTTCTTAACTTGGTCAATTAGTTGCATCATTTCACCATGATTTCTTTTTTTATCTGTCTTCCAATGCTTTTTAACGCTTATAACTTGTTTTTTCTAGGAGAAGGGGTTCAGGATTTTGCTTAATCCAAGCAATAGCTAGCTGACACAGACGGTCTAGACTGGCTTCATCATCACTTTCTTTGCTATGAATTCGCGCAATGACTTGCTTGCTTTCTTCCAATTCTTGGTCTGAAAGGGGATTTCCCAGAGACAAGTATTGAGGGAGAGCTTGAAGCATTTTTCTATAGTCCCTGTCCCAGTTGGCCCCACCATTGCGATCCAGTTCATCTCGAACTCGACCTGGTATACGGATAACTTCTCCCTGAACAGTTTTTGCTGCGCCACTTGAAGGGATTAAGAAGGACCAAAGTTCCTCATATTGCTCCTCCCAAGTTCCTTCTTTGACCAAGATTGGTGCACTGCCATCATGGGTTATTCGTTTGGCTACTGGCTTGACATCAAACAAACGATAAAGTATGGCTAAACCTTTATCTGCTGCTTCCAAATAGTCAGGATTGATTCCTTCTCTATGAAACTCAAAATCTTTACCAATATTTTCGACCTTTTCTTTCATAGCAGGTGTTTTCTTAGCACCAGCATCCAGTAGCATAGAGGCGATTTCAGCTGTTTGGGCAATATAGATTCCCCGACAGACAGTGAGAACTGAGTCTAGGGGAGTTTGCCCCCTATCATTTTTAGAGTTAACACTTGCTCCCTTTTCTATTAGAAGCGCAACGGTCTTAGGATGAAAAAACTCAGCTGCCATGTGCAGAGGTGTATTTCCGTAAGTATTGCTTTTTTCAATATCTGCCCCCAATTCAAGCAAGAGTTTTACAGTCTCTCTTCCCATGGTTGCCTGACGGTACAAAGGAGTTGCACCATAATAATCAGGGATATTAATATCTAAGCCCTGTTCGACAAGCCAGATAACCAGCTCATCAGGAACCCCACCAAAATGCAGAGCCGTACTTAAACTATATCTCCCGTTATGGGCAGTTAGCTCACACTTGTTATACACAGCCTTTAATTGGTCAATATTGCCATCAGTTAGTAGTTCATTAAAATCCTTGGGTAAGGTTACTCTTTTCTTTGCCATCTTTAGTTCCTTTCTTCTGCTACAGCATCTAGGGCAAGCCAATGAAGATTGTCAACCGTTTTCAAAGTCAGGACTTGTCCATCATAATCATTTTTCAACTCAAGACCGTCTTGCTCAATAGATATATTATTGTACCAATGATCTAGGCTGGCGTATTTCCCCATATGAATGTTGATGAGTATACTGGTTATCGGATCCCACGTTCCTTTCTTAACAGTTTCAGCTAAAAGGTAGTAAGCGTCTAAAAATATGAGATTTCTCCCATAGATCCAAAAGGGCAATTCAAGTTCTAACAAAGGCAACTTGGCAGAAAAAATCTCATCACCGTGCGGTGGCACGGTTTCATAATGAAATTCTATCTCACTGCCATAATAGGCAATCAAGGCTCCCTGACATCCGATATTTTGAGGAATTCCCTCCTCAGCTACAATAAATTCCATGACCTGCTCCTTCTATCTTGACTTCATAATCTTCTACTATAGATATACTTTTAGTTATGTTAGACTCGGAGTTTATTCTGTCTTTAATCTGCTTTCTTATCTCAATTATACTCTAAAACTATCAAATAGAGATGAACTACCAGTATTTTCAGGGATTATTTTTGATGAATAGTCGCCCAAAGATATAGAAAAAAGCCATTCCTCAAGGGAACAGCTTTCTCACTTATAATTAAAAGTCTCCCCAGCTAACTTATCTGCTAACTTGGGAAAGAGGGTGTAAAACCTATGGGCTAGATTGAGCAAGATTGGAAGATTTAGTTCCCGTTTATTTTTTCCTACGGTTTTGACGACCTTTCTAGCTACTGCATCTGGCTCGAGTAGGAAACGATCAACCAATTTTAGATAACTGCCGTCTGGGTCAGCTTGGTCAAAAAAGGGCGTACGAATCGGACCCGGATTGACCGTTGTCACATAGACACCATAAGGCATGAGTTCGAGCCGTAAAGCATTTGAAAAACCGATGGCCGCAAACTTGGTCGCCGAGTAGAGACTAGACTTAGCAGTAGCGATCAAACCTGCCATGCTGACGATATTGATGATATGACCTTTTCGTGTCTCCTTCATACGAGCTGCAACTAACCGAGACAGATTCATTAAAGCAAAGGTGTTAACCTCAAACATCTGATGAATATCTTGATCAGAGATCTTGTCAAAATCTTCAAAGATCCCGTAGCCAGCGTTGTTAATCAAGACATCAATCTTGCCATAACGCTGATAGAGTTCGGCTACTAAAGTTTCTAGGACTGTACCATCGGTAATGTCAATCTCAACAAATTCAGCCTGTGGATGATTTCCGTATAGTTGAGCTAATTTTTCCTTGTTTCTACCCAGCAAAATCAATTGATCATTGGGCAAGAGTTTGACCATTTCTTGAGCTAGACCACCACTAGCACCCGTAATGAGAATAGTAGACATATTTATCCTTTCTCGAGATCCTAGATTTCCACTTCTTCTAGGTCTTTAACCACATGGACATTTTCAAAAATCGTTGCAGCATCTTTCTTGAGTTGGCTAATGTCTTTTGAAAGGAAGCGTGCACTGATATGGTTGAGCAAGAGTCGTTTGGCTCCCGCTTCTGTTGCCACCTGCGCAGCCTGCATATTGGTTGAGTGACCGTGGTTGCGGGCAATCTTCTCATCACCCTTGCCATAAGTGGACTCATGGACAAGAACATCTGTATTGACTCCAAGACGCACACTAGCATCTGTTTTTCGAGTATCTCCCAAAATGGTGATAATCTTACCAGGGCGTGGTGCTGAGATATAGTCTGCTGCCTTGATCTCGGTGCCGTCTTCTAGGACAACATCCTGACCGTTTTTGATTTTTCCAAAGAGTGGTCCAAATGGCACACCAGCAGCCTTGAGCTTTTCAGCATCCAAGGTCCCTTCTAGATCCTTTTGCATGACACGATAACCCACACAGAAAATAGTGTGATCCAACTCTTCCGCATACACCGTGAATTTATCTGTTTCAAGGATTTTCCCAAGAGAATCTTGGTCAAATTCATGGAAATGAATCTTATATGGCAGACGTGAACCAGAGACACGCAAACTAGTTAAGACAAATGACTTAATACCTTGGGGACCATAGATTTCCAAATCCGTCTGCTCTTCATTGGCTTGAAAGGCACGACTAGAGAGAAATCCTGGCAAGCCAAAGATGTGGTCTCCATGCAAGTGGGTGATAAAGATTTTGCTGACCTTGCGTGGTCGAATCGTAGTTTCCAGAATGCGATTTTGTGTTCCTTCGCCACAGTCAAAGAGCCAAACTTCGTTAATCTCGTCCAAGAGTTTCAGGGCAAGGCTTGAAACGTTGCGGGCTTTGGAGGGCTGACCAGCCCCCGTTCCTAAAAATTGAATATCCATTCGATACTTTCTAATTAATCAATATATAACATAGCGGTGCGGTTTTCTGAGCGATAATAAAGCTTACCAGTATAGGCTTTAGCTTCTTGTAATAAATCTTCTTGACTATAGCCTTTGAGACGCTTGCGACCATCTGCCAAGCTTTCCAAATCTGTCAAAGCTGTAAGATTTTCCACGTTAACAACTTCCTCTTCTCCGATTGCCTTCATGTAAATTTTCCCAGACTCCTCAAAAACTAGCTGATGGGGGAAAATTTGCGCAATTTCAAAAAGCAAGTCAGCTGTGATTGTTTCCTCAGTTTCTGAGAAAATCCGACCCAGACCTTCTTTCTCATAGCAAAAACCAAAAGATTTGCCTGACAGATTAAGACGAATAAAGGGTTTGCTTTCTTCCGTGAAACTTGGTTCAGTATTATAAAGGTTTAGCTCCTGAGTCAATTCCGCAAAATAATCTGTCGCAGCTTGAGGACTTTTTTTCTGGTAGAGTTCTGCAAAGTAGGCATTCACTACGCTGGGGGGAGGGGTAATGAGAGCTAGTTGCTCCTCTTCAGACCTACCAGCTAGAAGCTGGTCCAAATATACCTTGTCTAGACTTGTATAGCCACCATATTTGAGAGCTAATGATTTGATATCAGTCATAAAATTCTTCTAATCTCCATTTATTTTTCTCAGAAATGTAGCCTTTAATGACTTCGCCGTCATCTTGGTAGTCACGTTCTTCTAGGATAGCAACACTCTCTAAATCATGAATCTTGTAAGACTTAGAAAAAGGCACGCGCAAAGTAAAGGCTTCAAAAATTTCCTTGATCTTATCTAGCAATAAAGCTTGCAACTGTTCTCGACTATCTTTAGACTTGGCAGAAATCAATGCATAAGGCGTTTGAGTAGGCGTGAAATCTTCCACCAAATCCGCTTTATTATAAAGGGTTAGGCGAGGAATATCCTCCATGTCCAAGTCTTTCATGATAGAGAGGACCGTTTTTTCATGTTCCTCATGGTAAGGATTGCTGGCATCGATAACATGAACCAAAAGGTCTACATGCTTGCTTTCTTCCAAGGTCGACTTGAAACTAGACACCAACTCTGTCGGCAAATCTTGAATAAACCCAACGGTGTCAGTCAAGGTAACCTGAAGATTGCCCCCCAGATGGATGCTCTTAGTTGTCGCATCCAGAGTCGCAAAGAGCTCATCTGCCTCATACTGGGTCTTGCTGGTCAAAGTGTTCATGATAGTTGACTTTCCAGCATTGGTGTAGCCAATCAAACCAATCTTAAAGGTACTTGACTCCAAACGTTTTTCTCGAACTGTCGCTCGATTTTTCTCAACGACTTTGAGCTGACGCTCGATATCTGTGATTTGGTTACGAACACTACGACGATTCAGTTCTAGCTGACTTTCACCAGGTCCACGAGAACCAATGCCCCCAGCCTGACGGCTGAGCATAATTCCCTGACCAACCAAGCGAGGTAAGAGATACTTAAGCTGGGCTAGGTGGACTTGAAGTTTTCCTTCATGGCTTCGAGCCCGCATGGCAAAGATATCCAAAATCAACTGCATTCGGTCAATAACCTTGACTCCTAGCACTTCCTCTAGATTGACATTTTGACGTGGTGTCAAACGGTTGTTGACGATGACAGTCGTGACTTCTTCTGCATCCACCATTTGAGCAATTTCTTCTAATTTACCAGATCCGACAAAAGTCTTAGAGTCGTATTTTTCACGTTTTTGTCTGTAACTATCGACTACAACCGCACCAGCCGTCTTAGCCAGACTAGCCAGTTCTTCCATGGAGAGGTCAAAATTATCCATGCCCTGGAGTTCAACACCAATCAGCAGGACTCGCTCCTCTTTTTTCTCCGTTTCAATCATTTAAAAACTCCTCAATCTGGTTTAAAATACGGTCTTTTACACCAGATTCTCCTATCTGATAAAAGGTCACCTGCATGCGATTACGGAACCAGGTTAGCTGGCGCTTGGCAAAACGACGTGTCGCCTGTTTGAGGCTGTCACTAGCTTCTTCCAGGCTCTGCTCACCTCGAAAATAGGGAAATAGTTCCTTATAGCCAATCCCTTTAGCAGCTTGAACATCTGGATAATGGTCAAACAGCCACTTGGCTTCGTCTAGAAGTCCAGCTTCAAACATCAAATCCACACGGTGGTTAATCCGTTCATAAAGCTGACTACGCTCATCATCCAAGCAAATAATCAGTGGCTCATATAAAGTCTCTTGATTTTCCAAATCATGACCAAAATGGGCAATTTCCAAGGCACGCATAGCACGACGACGATTAAACTGGGGAATCTCAAGACCTGCTTGCTCCACCAGATGAGCTAATTCCTCATCTGTATAATGTTCCAAACTAGTCCGATAGGCTAAAATGTCCTCATGAGGTGTCTCTCCACCTAGATGATAGCCCTCTAGCAGACTCTGGATATAAAGTCCTGTCCCACCAGCAATAATAGCGAGCTTACCTCGACTTTGAATATCCTCAATAGCTGTCTTGGCCTCTGAAACAAAATCAAAAGCCGAGTAAGACTCGGTTACCTCTCTCACATCAATCAAGTGATGAGGAACACTTGCCTGCTCCTCTGGACTAGCCTTGGCTGTCCCAATATCTAGTCCTCGATAGACTTGTTGGCTATCTCCACTAACTACTTCACCATTAAAATGCTTAGCAACTTCAATGGCTAGAGCTGTCTTTCCAACTGCAGTCGGTCCAACAATCACAATTATTTTTGTTTTCATCTTTTTTCCTTGAAAAATTCCCATTTTTTCGTTACTATTATTATATCATAAAAAGGTCAGTCAGAAAAATACGACCTCTTGAGGTAGCTGGCTGATTTATAAGTTAAAGGAGGAATACTCATGGCTAAAGGATTCGCTAAAGGTCTTGTAACAGGTATTGCAGGAACTGTCGCTGCAGTTGCAGGTGCAGTATACGCAGTTAAAAAGAAAGTGATCGAACCAGAAGAACAAAAAGCAGCTTTCATCGAAGAAAATCGTAAGAAAGCAGCGCGTCGTCGCGTATCACACTAAGCAACAAAAGAAGTTGAGATTTTTTCTCAACTTCTTTTTTTCTATTCTTTTATACTCAATAAAAACCAAATAGGAAACTAGGAATCTAGCGTGGTTTGAAGAGATTTTCAGAGAGTATTAAATTGCCAAGTCAAACTTCAACTGTGGCTTGACTGGATCATAATCAACCAGCTCAAAATCCTCTGCTTTAATATCAAAGAAGTTGGTCTTGTCTGGTACATTTAAGACCAAACGTGGTTGGCAATTTGAAGGCTCACGACGAAGCAATTCCTGAGCTTGTTCAAATTGATTGTCATAAATGTGAAGGTTATTGATAAAGTAGAAGAATTTCCCAACTTTCCAACCAAAGTGTTTAGCAATCATCATCTGAAGAGCCACATACTGCATAGCATTGATATGATGAGCCACCAGCATGTCATTAGAGCGCTGGGTCAAGGTCGCATCTAGATAGATGTCCCCATCTACTCGACGGACATCAAACATGGTCTGGAAGGCACATGGAAGAAGACCATCTGTCTCCTCAAAGGCCTGATAATCCCAAAGTGAGATGATATTGCGACGGTTCCAAGGATTGGCTTCTAACTGTTTGAGAATCTTGTTAATGATGTCATGCTTCTTAACAACAGCCCCATAACGTTCGCCGATTGTCCCTGTATCTCTCACTTCCCAATCATTCCAGTAGTGAACATTGTACTTGTCATTGAGTACTTCCAAACTATTGGTCTGGTCTTGGTAGATCCAAAGTACTTCCTTGATGGCTGATTTGATTGCGATGGGGCGCAAGGTCGTGATGGGAAATTCCCCCTTAGACAAATCGTACTCCGCAAAAGCACCTGTGATGTACTTGGAGTTAGCTACTGTTCCATCCTTATACTTGGGACGAGCTTGTTCTGAAAAGACTCCTTCATTGAGAATTCGCTCGATATTTTCTTTAAAAATCGTGTCTGCTTTTGTCATTTACTCTCACCTCAATTATTGTCTTAACTAGTATAGCATAAAAAAAGAAAGGAGGAAAATCACTCGCTTACGGAAAGCAATTTTCTCCTTTTTATGTTTATTTATTGCAATACAAGTGATGCTGCTCCGATAACTCCAGCGTCATTTCCTAGAGTGGCAAGAGCCAGCTTAGTGGTTATACGAACTTGTGGGAAGGTATTTTCATCATAAACCTTTTGCACGCCTTGGAGAAGGAAGTCTCCTGCAGCTGATACCCCTCCACCGATAACAATTGTTGATGGGTTAAGGATTGAACCGATGTTGGCACATGCAATACCCAAGTAACGTGAGAAGTTACGGTAAACGATCAAAGCAAGGTCGTCCCCTTCTTTTGCCAAATCAAAGACAGTTTTAGCTGTTACTTCTTCTCCGTCATCAATCAAACGTTTCAACTCTGCATCGCCTTCGTATTCATCTGCATAACGACGAGTCAAGTTGACAATCCCTGTTGCTGAAGCTACTGTCTCAAGACAGCCTTTTTTACCACACGTACATGCGATTGGTTGGTCAAAGTCAACTGTGATATGTCCAAGTTCACCTGCAGCACCAGCAACACCGTGGAGTAATTTACCTTCTGCTACGATACCGCCACCAACACCTGTACCAAGTGTCATAAAGACAACGTCTGGTTGGTTTTCACCAGCACCCATCCAACGCTCACCAAGAGCTGCCACGTTGGCGTCGTTGTCAATGAAGAATGGAATACCCAAGGCTTTTTCCATTTTTTCTTTGATTGGTTGAAGAGTTTTCCAGTTGAGGTTATAGGCACCGATAACAGTCCCTTTTTCACGGTCAACCACACCAGGTGATCCCATACCAATTCCACGGAAATCTTCAGCAGACAATCCAAGCAAGCCCAAACGATGTTGAATCGATTCAATCATATCGTCTACGATATGACTTCCTTCATCCAAAATGTTAGTCTTGATAGACCATTTTTCTTGGATTTCTCCTTCTTGCGTTAAAATAGCGAACTTGATAGAAGTTCCACCAAGGTCAATCCCAATAATCTTTTGACTCATCGTCTTCTCCTTATCCTTAATTGAAAATGCTTACAGTACTAGTATAACAAAATCTGACCATCAGTGCAAAGGTTTGCATTAACTTTCCAGAATTTTTTTCTATTCTATGGTTTCCACAAACCAGAGGCATCTACATAGTAGCGCCCACCATCTACTCGCTCATTTTTTGCCATTTTACCATCCGATTTCAAATAGTAGTTTCCTTGCCATGCATTGCGAGCATAAGATCCATCTGATTTCAAGTAATACCAGGCTTGGTAGGAAGAGTCATAGACCCACTCACTCTGAGCCATTTTACCATTTGACTTAAGGTAGTAAGCACCTTGCCAAGTATTATGCGCATAAGATCCATCTGATTTGAGGTAATACCAGGCTTTGTAGTAAGAATCATAAATCCATTCACCCTGAGCCATTTTACCATCTGATTTGAGGTAGTAACTTCCTTGCCAAGTATTGCGTGCATAAGATCCATCTGATTTGAGGTAATACCAGGCTTGGTAATAGTTATCGTATACCCACTCATTTTCAGCCATTCTTCCATCTGACTTGAGATAGTAAGCACCCTGCCAAGTATTTGTTACTGGTTTCCCATTTTCAGAAAAATAGTACCAAGATCCATTCTGACGAACCCAGCCACTTTCAGCTGCTACACTAGGAGCAGATACTGCACTATTTGGTGTTGCACTATTTGGTGCTACATTGTTGTTAGCTTGAGATGCACTCGTCTTTTTCTCTTTTAAAACTCCCTGAGGCGCATTCTTCGATTCACAAGCAATCCCATCATGATCCTTATCCAGGGTAGCAGAATAACCTGGTTCTCCCTTATGAATATCTGCATAACCATTCTCCCAAGCTTCCTTACAGCTTGAAAAATGGATACTTTCATCTGCAACAACAGGATGTAAAAACAGAGCAAGGACAGGTAAAGAAACTAGGCCTAGTTTTAATAGATGACGTTTGTTCATGATTTTCTCCTAAAATTATAATATCAATCTCAATATTATTTTATCAAACTTGTTTCAGCAATTCAAGAAAACTTCTGGTTAATTCTGCAAACTCTTTTGGTTTTGCCCTATTCAGGACATGAGGGCCGTCAGGGATGATCTCAAACTGGGAATCTGGCATCAGTTCATGAATACTTTTCATTGAACTGAGGTTTGGCTTATCCTGACTACCACAGATCAACAAGCTTGGGTAGGGACAATTCTTTGCAATCTCTCTTAAATCAAGTGTTTTTAATTCCTCAGAAACTCCAACCATAAGAGCCTTATCTGCCCCCTGCTTCTCATATATCCTCTTAGGAAGCAATTTGAATCTCAGCAACTGAATGTAAAAAGGAATATTACCTGCTAATTTCAGTGGACATCCTGACAAAACCAAGGCCTGAAGATTTGGTATCTCAAAACTTGAAAGCTCCAATGCAAGTGCAGCCCCTAAAGATAAGCCAACTAAGACAAAAGGTTCTGTTTCCTTTGATAAGTGCTGATAAATGCGTTCCTTGGCTTCTTGGTAGGTCCCAACTCCTGAAGGAAATAAGTCCAGGGCTTCAGAGGGATAATCTGCCAGCAAATCCTGAACTTCTTTCCAACTATCTGCTGACTGTCCCAAACCGTGTAAAAATATTAATTTCAATTAGTTCTCCTTTACTGACAATTCATACAAGCCCCTGACTGCATTACAGCCATAGATGGCTTCTGCCAGTTCCAAATCAGAAATAGTCAATATTTTCTCTTCTACCTCTCCGCTTTCAAGCAAGTGTTGACGATAAATCCCTGGTAAAAGACCTAGCTGACTAGGAGGTGTATAGAGCTTACCATCCATTTTTAAGACCAGATTGCCAATAGAGGTTTCAAGCAATTTTCCATCAACAGTGTAATAGATGATTTCCTGCTCTCCCATTGTCAAATGTGGTCGGTGTGTCGTCTTAAAGTAGGTAAAGGCCTGCTGCAAATCAGCTTCTTGCAGACAAAGTTTAGCCTGACAGAAGCTATAACTAAGTGGTGTCAATACTTGTCGATCAATTTCTATTTTTCCAGACTTATTGAGACTGATTCGCAAACGGTAGTCTTGATGAAAATCACAAGCTTGACACTCCTTCTCTATTGCTTCTATCAAACCAGCTTCTTCAAATGGAAAGGTAAAGTAACGACTAGCCTTTTGTAATCTTTCTAGATGTTGCTTTTCAAAGAGCAAGGTTTTCTGGCTGATTTTTCCTGTCGTAATCAATTGAAAACGAGGCTGTTTGCGATAAAGAACAGCTGCCTTTTGCTGGACTTCACGATATTCTGACTCCCAAGTGCTATCCCAAGTGATACCTCCACCGACTCCATAGATGGCTTGCTCTCGATGCAGTTGAATGGTTCGAATAGCCACATTGAAAATCCGTCGTCCATTGGGAAGCAAGATACCAATCGTCCCACAATAAACTCCTCTAGCTTGTGGTTCCAAGTCCTTGATAATTTCCATAGTCGCTATCTTGGGAGCTCCTGTAATGGAGCCACATGGAAAGAGTGAACGGAAAATTTCTACTAGGTCAATATCTGGTCGTAACTGACTCTTGATGGTCGAAGTCATCTGCCAAACTGTAGAATACTGTTCCACCTGACATAAACGTTCCACATGCTCACTTCCCACCTCAGACAGACGATTCATATCATTGCGCAAGAGGTCCACTATCATCATATTTTCTGAACGATTTTTGGGATCTTGCTCCAACCAAGCGGCCTCTTTCAAGTCTTCTGCATCAGTCAGACCACGTTTAGTCGTCCCCTTCATAGGACGAGTTGTCAATTCACGATCATTTTGTTCAAAAAAGAGTTCTGGACTCATGGAAATTACTGCCATGTCGTCATGTTCAACATAGGCATTGTAACCTGCTTCCTGCTCTACCACCATACGATTGTAGATAGCAAAAGGATTAGCAGACAACTCCTGCTTGAGTTGAACCGTATAATTGACCTGATAAGTATCGCCCTGTCGTAAATGATGGTGAATCTGAGCAATGGCCTTTTCATAGTCCTCTGCAGATGTTACTTCCTGCCAATTTGAAGGCAAATCCACCTCCTCATAAGTCAGAGGAATGCTAGATTTTTCAACGCTGTCATGAATAGTGAAATAGAGGAGATACTCTCCTAACAAGGGACCCTCGTGAACCACCAACTTCTCCTCAAAAGCTGGCGCAGCCTCATAGCTGACATAACCCACCACATAATAGCCCTGTTCTTGGTAGCTTTCCACTTGAGCTAACAAGTCTGTCACTTCTGCTAAATCTCTGGTTTTTAACTCTTTGATAGGCTGGGTAAAGGTGTATCGCTCACCCAAAGCCCTAAAATCAATCACTGTTTTTCTATGCATATCCTAAGTATACCATAAAAGCCAGACCCCAACAGGATATCTGGCAATTTTATTCTTTGAGAATGATAAAGTAGATGTGACTTTCTAAGAAAATCTAAAAATAGTAGACTCTTTTATCACTTCAACTTTTATCTATCCTTTAGGAAAAAGTTCGGATGAAAAGGCATCTGTCACCTGCAATAGTTTTTGGAAGACTTTTTTCTTCAGAGCTACTGTATAATTGGCAACTGAGCCTCCATACTTGAAGTTTCGGTAATCCGTTTCTACTGCTTGGTCAAACAAATATTGCAATTTCTCATAAGAATCAATTTGCTGACCATCAATTTCAAAACTATGGATTCCTCGTTTTGCCTTGGTAATAATAGCGTCAAACCAGGCCTTCTTCCATTCTTCCAAGTTCTGGAACTTGCCTTTCGAAACCTTCTGGATAATGAAATCATCGCCAAGGGTGTCACGTCCCTCGCTCAGCGCCTCATCCTTGTATTTATTAGAAGCATATCCTAGGAAACCATTTTCGTAACCATAATAACCCCACATACGGAAGGCATTATGCTTGAAGGAGATGGCTCCAGGAGCTCCCTGACTTGTATTTCCACCGTAGATAGCATCCACCATCTTAACATTGACATAAGCTGTCTTGAGTTCTTCTGGTCGGTAAGTTCCCTGATAATGCCTATTGGTGATGATGTTATTTTTGATTAGATCATCTACAGAATTTAGCTGAGTCTTGGCTTCCTCATCTGTCAATGGACGGACATAGTCCCACTGATTAGGAGCAAGGAGTTTATTGTCCTTGTCCTGATAGCGCATCTGCTTGGTCATCTTGCTGAACCAAGCCTTCTTCAAAGCCAGATCATTCTTAGCGAGAACTCGTTCTCCTTCCAGATAATCTAGAAGCATCAAAGCCTCATTATAACCTTTCATGTAGTGGTCAATCTGCTGACGTGTTTGCAACTTGGTTGGATCTGGATTGTACCATTGATCCCCATCATTTGGTCGCATGTAAGCCATGTTGAGCCCGAGAGCGCCATATTCACCCTGATGGCCTTCCTCAGCCGGTGACTGGAGCATACCCTGAGCATAGGCTTCTACATAGGTTCCTTCACGATGTTTGTATCCCCCCAGATAGACAATACGATCGTTGACGTGAGTTGTCTCATGGGTGTAGACAGACAAACCATACTCACTCATCATATCTATTTCTACAAAGTGAACAGCATCTCTGACATTGATATTAGGATAGATAGAGGCATAGGCTCCTAGCTTATTGTCCTTATAGTAGCGACCTGCTGGCCCAAATACTTCACGAATTGGCGCGTAGTCTGCCATACCACTTGTATGTCCATAACGCTCTACCCAGCCACGTCCATCAACGCGATAGCCTTCCCAAACTGGTGTAGCTACATTAAAGTCACTCTTAACCATACGGTCTTTGACATCATCAGCGGCAAGTCGATACCAAAAGTCCAAGTAAGTCAACTGACGGTCCGCGACTAGGTCAATGTCAGCTTTCATCTGGTCTATGGTTTTGCCAGATTTATCAGCTGATCCGAAGGTAATGGTATTGTAGTTGGAAATCAGGAACATCTGTGCCTTCTTCACATTCAACAAAGGCAGAATCATATTGCGATGCAACCAGTTATTAAGATTGTCATAAGCTCGATGCTTCCGATTTGCAATTTCTTGATTCTTCGAAGCTCGCTCTGCTATGTACACATGGCCCTTGGTGGCATTCACAAACCAGTCATTCATATCCTTGTCAGTCGTCAACAGCTGTCTGTTGTAGTCTAAGAAGGCATGTAAATCTTCAGATTTTGTATCCTTGGCTAAGACTCTGGCAAAAGTTTCATGAGTCTGGTCGCCTTTTAGGTTGCTTTCTCTTGAACCGAGTTCAATCAACCGATCTAAGATATCCACATTTTGGCCATAAAAATCTGGTTTAAAGAGCATGAGTTCTTTCAGATTGTAATCGGCAAATCGGATACCATAATAGCGATTGAGATAAGCAAGTCCCAGCATGATAGCAGACTGGTGATCCTGAACTTTTTGCTTCAAGGAAGCCATGCTAGCAGGTGAATCATTCCACTGGTAGTCTAGATTTGTAAGTAACTTATCAACCAGAGTTCCCAGCTGAGCTTTGACTTCTACAAAGCTTTCTTCTAGGTACCAATTCTTCACGGCCTCAACCTTTTTATCAAGGCTAGTGGTTTGATCATCTAGGATTCGATAAACTCCCTCCGACTGTAAGTCCACTGTTTTCAGGATAGATGTCAATTCCTTAACAAGGGCTGAACGGTCCTTAACCAGCATATCTGGAGTATACAGCACATCCAAGTCGGCAATCTTGTATTCCTTGATGGCAGTCAAGCCAGAATCTTGCGAGGTGATTGCAAATACATCCTTGGTCTGGTCTGCATAATGAACCATGATATGGTCTGCCACTGACAGGTCCGTCACAAATTCTTGCCCCTTCATAGCAATAACAGAGACTACCTCTTTCTTGGCTAGATTGTGATCAAGATCCAGCTTGTTTCCTTGATTTACAATCCATTCTTTATTGTAGAAAGGTTGCAATTTTTCAAGGTTTCGATAGGCTTGATCATGGCGACTATCATAATCTTGAATATCCTGATAAGTGTATTCTTTTACAGCAGAAATCGTAGGAGAATCAGCACTTGACTTAGCCAAGTAGTAACTGTAGCCTTCTTCAAAGGTTTTCTGAGCATTACGTTGAATCAAGTCAGTTGCCTCAGCAGTCACCTTGTAATACTCTTTTCCGTTTATTCTCTCAGTTTGAATAGACTTGATGGCTAAACGGCTAGTCTTATGGTCCTCTGAACTAATCTTGAGGTAGTAGTCTTCCAAGTTCATTGGCGCTTCTGTCAAGTGTTGAATCTCAGACTCTCTGCCATTGTCAACCTTGATAAGGCTTGTTTCCTTGACGTCTTTTATTTCTAGTTTTTTAAGCTCTAAACGAAGCTTCTTGTCCTCAAGCAGAGTGCTCTCCTCACCCTTACCACGATTAAAGACCATCTTTGTAGATATGGTGTAATCCGTATAGAGTTTTAGATTGTCAACTGTTGCTTCCAGTTGATCACTCGTTAAGTCAATGGTCTGATCCTCTAACCCCTTGGCTTTGATAGTGGCACTAATTTTTGAGACGGTAACGCCATCTGCCTTGTTCAGATTATAACTTAAGCGAGCTGAACGGCCCATCGAATTTCCAGTAATATTTGAAAGAGTTAGGACAGGTTCAGGTTTAATTTCTTCCTTTTCCTTACTTCCACGGATGATAACCTGATCTTTAGCTTCTTTTAAAATCCGTGTTGTTTCTTTCGGCTCTGAAATACGTTTCCCATCTTTTTCCTCATAGCTGGTAACAATCTCTTTCTCACCATCTTGACCGACTTGCTCAATTCTTGTTTCACCGACAAGCATGTCTGGATCAATCTTTTCCCTAGTTTGTTTAGGAATCAACTCTTTTCGGACTTCAATATGTAAAGTCGGGTTTGTATCCTGAATCAGCACTTCAGTAGCATTCACACCACCACTATAGCTAGGGATTTCCTGTTTCAAAGTATCAACGGGAACTGCACCACCTTCATAGTCTTGTAAGGTTTCAGCTACTGCTCCTTGGCCATTAACACCACCCTCAAATGTTGGTTTTGTTGGCTCGACTAAGGAGGCACCTGATACGCCACCTGTAAACTCTGGGATTTCCTGTTTCAGAGTATCAACTGGAACTGCGCCTCCTTCATACTCTGGTAAGACTTCAACTACTGTACCTGGACCATTGACTCCACCTTCAAATGTTGGTTTAGGTAGCTCGACTAAGGATTCGCCGGATACGCCACCTGTAAACTCTGGTTTGTCATGGACTTCTGGGACGCCACTTTGACTACTCAATTCGGGTGTATACTCAGGCAAAGCTTCAGCTACTGTACCTGGGCCATTGACTCCACCTTCAAATGTTGGTTTTGTTGGCTCAACTAAGGATTCACCGGATACACTGCCTGTGAACTCTGGGTGCTCCTGTTTCAGAGTATCAACTGGAACTGCACCACCTTCATACTCTGGTAAGGCTTCGGCTACTGTACCTGGGCCATTAACTCCACCTTCAAATGTTGGTTTTGACGGCTCGACTAAGGATTCGCCGGATACGCCACCTGTAAAGTCTGGTTTGTCATGGACTTCTGGGATGCCACTTTGACTACTAAATTTTGGGATATACTCTGGTAAGGCTTCGACTACTGTACCTGGGCCATTAACTCCAACTTCAAATGTTGGTTTAGTTGGCTCAACTAAAGATTCACCTGATACACCACCTGTGAACTCAGGGAGGTCCTGTTTCAGAGTATCAACTGGAACTGCACCACCTTCATAATCTGGTAAGGTTTCGGCTACTGTACCTGGGCCATTGACGCCACCTTCAAATGTTGGTTTTGTTGGCTCAACCAAGGAGTCGCCGGATACTCCGCCTGTGAAGTCTGGTTTGGCGTGGACTTCTGGCACACCACTTTGACTACTCAATTCTGCTTTATACTCAGGCAAGGCTTCAGCTACTGCTCCTGGGCCATTGACGCCACCCTCAAATGCTGGTTTAGACGGCTCGACTAAAGATTCGCCAGATACTCCACCTGTGAAGTCTGCTTTGTCGTGAACTTCTGGCACGCCACTTTGACTACTCAATTCTGGGGTATACTCTGGCAAGGCTTCAGCTACCGCTCCTGGGCCATTGACGCCACCTTCAAATGTTGGTTTAGTCGACTCGACTAAAGATTCGCCAGATACTCCACCTGTGAATTCGGGAATTTCATGAACGGCTGCTTGATTTACTGGTTTTGCAGGAATTTCTGAATTTTCACTAGATGTTAAATCTTGCCCTGTTCCTCTTAAATCCGACTCTAATAAATAGCCGACATAATCATAGCCTTTAATGTCAATAATCCCTTGAGAGAAACCATCTGCAGACACAAGGGTTTTAGTCTGATCATAAGCTAGCAAGTCCTTGTGTTCAAAAGCAAATACTTGATAAGGTAGTAATAAACTCTTACCTACAGAAGCAATCAATAACACTCCAACTATCTTAGAAGGTTTTTTCTTTGAAAATAGGAAAACCACCAAACTAGCAGTCAAAAGACCAACACCAGCCAAGGGGAAGCTGATAGATCCAGTTTGAGGTAAGACGGCTTGTCCCTTCTTGCGATAAACTAAATAATAGTTATCTTGGCTCAAATCTTGTGGCAATTCATGATGAATGAGTTCACGTTCAGCAGCTGTCAACTCCGATTCTGCTAAGTAATGAAAGGAAACTTGCTTGGTTTCATCAGCCTGAACCAGTTTCGGTTCAAGTGTTCCTCCAATGAAGGCAAGTCCAATCAATACCGAGCCCACTCCCATGCTCAGTTTACGAATGGCAAATTTTTGTAGCTTTTTTCTATCTTCCATGTCAGCTTTGTTCTTGTCCTTAAAGACATCTCCTTTATTCCGTTTTCATAATCTTATTATAATATTTTGTTGATTTTTTTACAAAATATTTTCGAGATAAATCGAACATTTTTAATTTGGTAGATATTTCAATAAATCATCTGGCTAGCGACCTAGTTATTAGTAGATAGCTTCAAGCATTGAAAAACGGATAACTTTCGCCTTACTTATTTTCAATATCGAAATATTTGCAAGAATACTACCAACATGTTCTATTAAATTGCCCAACCGCTTCTAAAATCCAAATTCTACACTTCTTATGAATTAAAATATATTTCTAGTAAACACTTTTTAATAATCTCAAAATCACTCAACATAATCCAACAAATAGCCATAACCCTTCTCTTCCATTTGATCCTTTGGGATAAAATGGATGGATAGACTATTGATACAATAGCGTAGACCTCCCTTGTCCTGAGGTCCATCTGTAAAGACATGTCCTAGGTGAGAATTCCCTGTTCGACTTCTGACTTCTGTTCTGACCATATTGTATGACTTGTCTTCCTTGTAGGTCGCAACATCTGGACTGATAGGCTGGGTAAAACTTGGCCAACCACAGCCCGATTCAAATTTATCTTTCGAAGAAAAGAGAGGTTCGCCAGTCGCAACATCCACATAAAGACCTGCTTCAAATTGATCCCAGTAACGATTTGAAAAGGCACGTTCTGTTTGACCATTTTGAGTCACAGCATACTCCTCAGGAGACAGAAGTTTTTTCAATTCATCGTCACTCGGTTTTGGATATTTACTTGCATCAATAACAGGATAGGATGCTTGATTGACATTGATATGGCAATATCCATTAGGGTTTTTCTGGAGATAGTCTTGGTGGTAATCTTCAGCCACGATAAAATTGCTTAAGGCTTCCTTTTCAACCGCTAGAGGCTGGTCGTACTTCTTAGAAACTTGGTCAAAAACTTGATTGATGACTTCTAAATCTTTCTCATCTGTATAGTAGACTCCTGTTCTGTACTGAGCCCCCACATCATTTCCCTGCTTATTCTTACTGATTGGATTGATGATGCGGAAATAATGGAGCAGGATTTCTTTTAAAGAGATTTGATTGGCATCATAGATCACATGAACAGTCTCAGCATGTCCAGTCTGGCCGATTAATTCATACTGAGTTGTTTCTCCTCTACCATTTGCATAGCCCGAAACAGCATCTGTCACACCCGCTACTCGTGAAAAATACTCTTCTACTCCCCAGAAACAACCTCCCGCTAGATAGATATCATGTAAGTCAGCATCTTTACTTGAATCAGTTTTTTTCTTGGCCTTTTGTCCTTGACTAACTGCTGCCTTCTCGATTTGAGTGGTATCTGTGTAGCTTGCGCTCCTTTTTTCCAAAAGAAATAAAAATCCAATAATAATGCAAATGATGATTCCTATGAATACAATTATTTTTAATTTATCATTCATGATGAGCCTCTAATCTATGCTTTTTAGCGTCTGTAAAATAGTTTCCTTGTCCATAAAACCTGGCTGGGTCTTGACTAGTTTGCCTTCTTTATCGATAAAAGCCTGAGTCGGATAAGAACGAACTCCGTAACTCGCTAAAAGTTGTCCCGAAGGATCTAGAAGGACAGGAAGATTTTTATAGTCCAATCCTTGATACCATTTTTTGAAGGCTTCTTCTGCTTGCTCGCCTTTTTGACCAGGAGAAACGACTGTCAAAACAACATAGTCATCGCTTTCTTCTTTAGCCAGCTCATCGGTATCAGGGAGGCTGGCTAGACAAATAGAGCACCAAGATGCCCAAAATTTGAGATAGACCTTTTTACCCTTATAATCAGATAGATGATAGGTTTTCCCATCAACTCCCGTGAGTTCAAAGTCTGTAACTGCTTCTCCGTTTTTTGCTACCTGAGAGCTAACTTGCGCTTGTTTGTCTCCATTTTGTTTATCAGCTTGGCTCTCCATCTGATTATTACAAGCCGATAGACAAACCAGACTAGCGCAGACCAATACAGTTGCTTGCCATTTTTTCATTTTCATCACCTTCTTTTTTGTTATATGAATATAGATATTCACTTTATAGTTCTATTATATACCTACCTTACTAAAAATACTTAGAATCTGTTTGGAAAATCAATAATCTTCTTGATTACAAAAACTCCCACCTGCTAAGCAGATGAGAGCTTTGGATTATTTAAAGATTGAAGTTTTAAAGCTATCTGTTTGTTGAAGAAGTTTCTTGAAGACTTTTTCTTTAAGTGATACGGTATTGTCAAATTTAACAGATCCGTTACTTAGAGTAGCCTTATCTTTATCAACTGCTTCAGCAAATGCGCGTTTCAAGTCTTCATAGCTATTGTATGTTTTACCATCAATTTCAATAGATTGAATTCCATTTTTGGCACTTGTCACAACTTCTTTGAAATAAGCTTTCTTCCAATCTTCAAGATTGTTGAATTTTCCTTCAGAAATCTTGTTAATGATGAAGTCATCACCTAGAGTCTCTTTACCAGCTTTCTTAGATTCAGCTTTTAGAATATTAGATGCATAGTTTAAGAATCCTTTTTCGTAGCCATAGTAACCCCAGATTCTGAAAGTATTGTGTTTAAATGACATCGCTCCAGGAGCACCTTCACTTGTGTTACCACCATAGATACCAGACATCATTGGAACGTTCACATAAGCAGAATCAAAGTCAGTAGGATTATAAACTCTGTTACCTGGACCACGGTTAGTCATAAAGTTATTGGTTACTAAGTCATCTACTGTACGTAAAGGAATAGCTTTTTCCTCATCACTTAAAGGTCTAACCTTATCGAATTGGTTCTTGGTGTTATTTCCTCGGTATTGCTTATCAACCTTCTTGAACCAAGCATTATTCAAATCTTGATTTGCCTTATCGAGAACAGCCTCTCCTTCCAGATAATCCAGAAGCATGAGGGTGTCATTGTAGCCCTTCATGTAACGATCAATTTCGTCACGAGACTTCAGATCATTTGGATTGGTGTTATACCATTGATTTCCATCATTTGGACGTTCATAAGCCATATTGAGACCTAGGGCTTTGTATTCACCGTTTGGATTTGATACGGATGGAGTTTGCAACATTCCTTGTGCAAATGCTTCAAGGTCAGTTCCTTCACGGTGTCTTGAGCCACCTAGATAAACCATTCGGTCATTGACGTGAGTCGTTTCGTGAGTAAAGGCAGAAACTCCAAAATCACTAATCATGTCCGTCACCATAAAGAAGACAGAGTCATCTTTATATGGATTGGCATAAACACGAGCTACCGCTCCCATACGCCAGTCTGTTGCATGGTAACGTCCTGTAGGTCCGTATAATTCACGAATAGGAGCAACATCTTTACCACTATTAGTGTGACCGTATTTATCAGTACTAATATCTTTATAGTTTTGGTTGTCTAAAACAGGTGTTGGAACCATGTTGTTGCTCTTCAAGAGTTGATTACGAACCTTGTCAGTTGCTAGTCGTGACCAGAAGTCTAGATAATTCTGTTGCCCTTTTGCAACCTTATCAATTTCAGCTTTGAAAGCATTACGTTCTGCTTCAGTATACTTACCATATTTCTCAAATGAACTATAAGCCATTGTATTGTAAGTTGAAATCAAGAACATATGAGCATCTTTCAAGTTCAAGAGTGGCAAGATCATCTTACCGTGCATATCGTTGTTTAATCCTTCATAGGCTCTGTGTTTCTTATCCGCAAACTCAGGAGTTGTTGTTGCTGGTTCAACGATATAAACATTGTCTTTGGTTGCTTTAATGAACCAATCATTTAGATCTTTGTCTTCTGTGAATAGACGCATATTATAGTCTAAGAAACTGTTTAACTCGCCTATACCGATAACTCCACCGATAGTTTCGCGATAAGCTTCTAAAGTTCTATCACCTTTAATGTTATTTTCTTTAGAACCAATCTTAATCAAGAAGTCTAACACATTGACATTTTTACCATAGAAGTCTGGTTTGAACAACATGAGTTGCTTGATATTGAAGTTATCAAACTTAACTCCGTAGTAACGATTGAGGTAAGACAAACCAAGAAGAACAGCAGCTTTATTGTCATCAATCTTCTTGATCAAGGCACGTTTTGCAGCTTCATCTGTGTTTAATTGATGGTCTTCATTTTCAAGCAACTGTTTCACAAATTTAGCCAGATTATCCTTGACTTCTTTGAAGCTTTCTTCTAGGTAAAGATCTTTTATAGCGTTAACTTTATTTGGTCCTGTTCTACCTAGGTGTGTGTAGATAGGATCTGATTGCAATTCTACTGGGCTTAATTTTTCAACAATAGCATTGATAAGATCGCTGCGATCTTTGTCAACCATGTTCGGAGTGTAAACAACTTCTCCAAGTTCAGCAATGCTGTACTCTTTGACTTGTTTGACCTTAGAGTCTTTCGGTGAAACAGTAAAGATGTCTTTAGTCTTATCACCATAATGAACCATAATATGGTCAGCATCAGCCAATTCTGTCACAAAGGCATTGCCCTTCATGGCAGTAACAGACAAGACTTCCTTGGTCAAGAGAGGACTACCAGCAGCAAGTTTGTTTCCTTGGTTAACAATCCACTCTTTATTGTAGAATGGTTGCAATTTTTCGATATTACGGTAGGCAAGTTCACGAGAAGCGTCGTAACCATCGATTGTTTTGTATTGATCAGCTTTGTTGACAATGTTATTGAGTTTGTCTTCAACAGGTTTGGTGCTTTCAAATTTATCAGCAGTGATTCCCATTGCTTCAATTTTCTTGTCAGCTTCTTCTTGTGAGATGCTAGGAATCTTGCGAGAATTCTTATAAGATTTATTACCCTCACTTACTCCCTCAACACTAAAGTTACGTTTTGTTCTTGAATACGTGAAGTAATCATCGGCGTCAATATCAGAGTGACCAAAGACCATCTCACCTGTTTTGACTTTCATCATAGTGATGTTGTCTTCAATAGCACCCAAGGCCCAGTTGGTACCCAGCAAGCCACCAGATTGAACAGCTTCTTTCAGCTCGATAGAACCTTTAGCAACTGAATTTCTGAGAACACCTTCTCTTCCTAGTGTATTGTTATCTCCACCATTTTGAGAAGAATAAACTAATCCTGCAGCTTTTGCCTTATTCCCAGTAATTTCAGCATCAACGTAGGCTTTTTCTACGATACCTTTCCAGTTTTCACCTAGAACACCTGCTAAGTACCAACCTTTATTTCCAGCAGCGTGAATCTTACCGATAAAGGCAACATTACTTACCTTACCACTACCATCAATTTTATTGATAATACCAGCTACATCGTTGCCCCCGATAACATTACCTGTTACTTTAACATTTTCGACAGTCGCATTATTTTTGATAACATTTGCGATTGGTGCTACTCGATCAAATCCAGGCATGTCAATGTTGACATTTTCAAGCAAGAGATTCTTAACAGTACCACCTTCGATGTTACCAAACAATGGTCTCGTAATGTTATGGATGGCAAATTTATTACCTTCTGTACTTTCCAATGTTCCCTTGAAGGCATTGGTTACATAAGACTTGCCAGCTGGTTGTACGTTACTTGCATTCATACTGCTACCAAGCTTAAAGGTACCAGTAGGATTGGCCTGCATTGCTTTTACAAGGTCATTGAAATCGTAATAAACATCACCTTCATGGGCTTTTGGTTTAGCAAAGTAATGGACATATTCCTCTGCAAACTGATTATCTGCATTACGTTGGACTAGGTCTGGTGCTTTAGCAGTCACTTTGAACAATGCTTTACCATCAACTGTGACTTCTTCAATCTTATCAACAGCAAGTTTTGTCACCTTGTTATCATGAGTAGTCACTTTCAAGTAATAAGGTTTAACATCTGATGGTTTTGCTGACAAGAGACTATTATCAGTTTCTACACCTTGGTCATCAACACTGATAAGGCTTGTTTCCTTAATGTTTTTGACTTCGACTTTTTTGAGGTCGAGTCTTAGTGGTTCTTCCGTGAGAACTACTTCTTCATTCCCATTTCCACGATCGTAAACCATTTTGGTCGCAATCTTGTAGTCCTTGTAATACTTCAAGTTTGTAAGATTAGCGGTCAAATCTCCCTCAGACATGTTGACTGTTTGAAGGCTAGTGTCCCCGTCTTTCAAGACAACTTCAAGAGATTTAATGGTTACACCTGTTGGTTTGACCAATTGGTAACGAACCTTAGCACTACGCTCTAATTCTTCTTTGTCTATATGAGTGAGAGTCAACGTTGGCTCAGTCAGGATTTGATCACCTTTCTTAATGATACGATCTTGAACTGCTTCAACAACTTCCTCTGAAATCGTTGGAGCATCTGCGGTTTTCACGCCCTTAAGAGTCTTATAGACTTTGGTAATCTTTTTCTTACCGTTTTGACCAGCTTGAGCAACAACTTCTGTTCCCTTCGGAAGAGTGCTGTCTACTTCTGTTCTTGTCTCGAAAGGAATTTCTTCAAATGAAACTTCTTCAACTTGACCTTCAATAGCCTTGGTACCACGACTAATTTTTTCGTTTACTGGAGCCTTAACAGTTTCTGTACTTGTGCTGATTGGGTCCCCAACTTTTTGACCATTAACAGTTTTATAAACGCGGTGAATTAGCTGACTTCCTGCTTGACCGTTTTGAATCACTGTTTCTTCATCAGTGTAACGAGTATCATCAGCTACATACTCCTTTGTATATGGAACTTCTACAGTTTCAGTTTCCGTGATAGTTGCTTCAGCTACTTTATACTCTGGTAATTCTGGCTGAACTAGGGATTCACCCTCGTGGCCTTCTTCTTGCGTGCCTTTAGCTGTAATCTCGCCGGTGTAAGCTGGCAACTCTGGTTGAACCAAAGATTCGCCTTCGTGGCCTTCTTCTTGCGTGCCTTTGCTGTAACTCCCGTGTAGCTGGCAACTCTGGTTGAACAAGATTCACCTTCGTGGCCTTCTTCTTGGGTGCCTTTGGCACTAATCTCGCCTGTATAAGCTGGGGATTCTGGTTGAACTAGAGATTCACCTTGGTGACCCTCTTCTTGGGTGCCTTTAGCTGTAAGATCACCGGTGTAGGCTGGCAATTCTGGTTGAACCAGGGATTCGCCTTCGTGGCCTTCTTCTTGAGTACCTTTGGCTGTAAGCTCGCCGGTGTAGGCTGGCAATTCTGGTTGAACTAGAGACTCACCTTGGTGACCCTCTTCTTGGGTGCCTTTGGCTGTAATCTCACCTGTGTAAGCTGGGGATTCTGGTTGAACCAAAGATTCACCTTCGTGGCCTGCTTCTTGGGTGCCTTTGGCACTAATCTCGCCTGTATAAGCTGGAGATTCTGGTTGAACTAGGGATTCGCCTTCGTGGCCTTCTTCTTGCGTGCCTTTGGCTGTAAGCTCGCCGGTGTAGGCTGGCAACTCTGGTTGAACCAAAGATTCGCCTTCGTGGCCTGCTTCTTGAGTTCCCTTAGCAGTCATCATTTGCTCCGGTTGGTCTTGGAAGTCAGATGCTTTAAAGTAACCGACATATTCGTATCCTTCGATTTGAATGACACCTTTTGCCAAGTCCTCTTGACTACTTGCTGCAATCGTTTGATTGTAGGACACTAAGATTTTATTCTCAAAGGCTTGAGCTGACTGAGGGATAAAGTAACTACCACCTAGAGCTCCAATAAAGAGAAGGCCAAGCATTTTATTACGGTGTTTTTTAGACATCACCACAACAACCATAGACGCTGTTGCAAATCCAAGAGTTGCCAGTGCTAACTCCTTGCTTCCAGTGTTCGGTAATTGTTGAGAATTCACTTCCTTCTTTCTGTAAACAAGATAGACAACATCATCTTGTTTTAAATCCGAAGGGAGTTCGTGATGGATCAAAGCTTTTTCTGCTTCTGTCAATTCTTGTTCAGCCAAATAACGGTAATGAACTTGGTTGGGTGTTGCCACTTCGTTAGCTGAAACAGTTTCAACTAAAAAGTTATTTGCCCCCAAAAGAAATGTCCCGATAACCGCAGAACCGACACCAACCGAGAACTTCCGAATAGAGTATTTAATGACTCTCTCAAACTGCATTTTTCTAGTATTCATTTTATATCTTCCTAAGATGATCTATTGGATATTGAGCACGCGCCCCTCCAATGAGTTTTGGTCGACTAGCAAGTGCCGTTACATGAGCCTGACCAATCTCTCTTAAGACTGGTCGAATGGGTACCTGAACATGTTTGATATGCATACCGATAGCTGTATCACCAATGTCTAGACCAGCATCTGCCCTGATAAATTCGACCTCCACGGGATCCTTCATATAGCGGAAGGCGGCCAATTGACCAGAACCTCCTGCATGTAAGGTCGGGAGTACACTCACAATCTCCAACTGATGTTTTATAGCTACTTCTCGTTCAACAACTAAAGCCCGATTGACATGTTCACAACCTTGAACAGCCAGGTGAATTCCCTTAGCCGTCAACAGTTCCAACATAGTCTTGACAATAAGTTCACCGATTTCCTGACTCGAATCTTTTCCGATGTGTCCTCCCAGCACTTCACTCGAAGACAAACCCAAGACAAATAGTGCTCCCTCCTGTAAAGAAGCCTTGTCTAATACATCTTCAAGTATCTGCTGTGTTTCTGTTTGAATCCGTCTTTGGTCCATATTTCACCTCGCTTTTTTTTCATTCTATCATATCGTTTTTCATCAATTTTAGCAAGATTAGAAGGCATAGGAATACCATTTGCTAGGATTCAAAAACTATATGAGGGCTCTTTTTAAAAACTGATTCAAATTCATCTAGTTTCAAATATAAGATAAAATTATACTTTGAAAACAAAAAAAATATAATAGTTTAGTAAAATCGTTGATGTAACAACATTTACACCTAAAAGATTTGTCAGTCAATTCGATTATAAACGACCGAAAAGCAACTTCTACCATTCTACCCCATTTCTTTTATTAAAGCTACTACTTTGCTTATTTTTTAGGCACTTTTTCTTCCTTGTAGCTTTAGATGATGATTCAGAAAATTTTCATGAAATGATGCTAAAACTTTAATTTTATCCTCAAATTATAATATGACAGTTTTTTGGATACAAACTGAATCCAAAATTTTAAAAACTAGATTTTACAAAAACAGAGAAGGGTAGCTTCTCTGTTTTTTATAGATTAAACTTTTTGGAGTCCTTGAACAGCATCATGATTGATGAGTAGTTGCCCATATTCTTGTAGGACAGAACGACTGATATCACTATCATCCGCAAATTCGCGCATACGTGCCAACAACCAAGCTGGATAAAGGCTAGGTTGATCTTCTACATCAACTAAGACTGTCAGATAGTACTGGTCATTCATCTTATAGAGTTCTGAAGTTTCCATTTGGTAGTCAACCGTTTTGGCAAAAGAAACCAAACTAGATAAATCGTCAAAACGTAAGATGTAGTAGATATAAGGCTCTCTTTTTCCTTCTTCTACTTCGAGGGCTTCATCAAGCGCTGCTTCTTCTTCCTTTTCAACCTGCTCTAAAGATTGAATGGCTTCAATATCATCTTTAGTTTTTTCTGCCATGGTTTTCTCCAAGGTTTTTAAAAACTCATCTGGAGACATTTTAGCCAACTCATCCATATCAGGAAGATCTGCCAAATCGTCAAAGTCCAAATTCTGGTCGATCTTAGATTTGGTCACAAAAACATCAACCTTGTCTGGCTTAGGTGTTACTCGGAAGCTAAGCATGCCTGTATCCAAGAAACTATCTGGCATCTCTAGCTCATCCAAGATTGCGTAGAAAAATTCTTCTGTTTTCTCTTGTGGAACGAGAAAGTCTGCGATTTCCATTCCACGATCCATCAAATCTTCTAAAGACATGGTGATTTTTAAAGTCGTATCACTGATTTGTTTCATTTTCATAGTTCGTAACCTCATACTTTCAGTTCTATCTATTATACAAGATTTCAAAAATTTTATCAAAAAAAATGGCGTTGGAATATGATATAATACTAGTATCTATTTTAGAATATAAGAAAGAAAGTTTTCATGAAAAATATAAAAGTTAACGCTTTGGCCAGCTTGCTGGTCAATATCTTGAATATCGTTTTTCCTTTGATTACTAATCCCTATCTAACACGGATTCTTAGCAAATCGAATTACGGTTACTTCAACACTGCCAACACCTGGGCAAGCTTTGTCATTCCACTCGCTGCCTTTGGGATTTACAATTATGGGATTCGAGCTATCAGTAAGGTTAAGGATGATAAGAATAAGATCAATTATGTCTTTTCTAAGTTATTCTATATTTCCCTGATTACTTCAATTCTGACAACAGCTATCTATTTCCTCTTTATTCACTTTGATACCAGTATTGTCAATCTAAAAATCCTTTACTATATCCTTGGTATCCAAGCCCTCTTCCAATTTCTGAATATCGAGTGGATGAACGAAGCCTATGAGAACTATTCTTTTATCCTTTATAAAACACTCGTGATTCGTATTGGAATGTTGGTCGCTATCTTCGCTTTCGTTAAGACACCTGATGATATTGTTCCTTATGCCACAATCATGAGTGCGACAACCATTATCAACTATCTACTTAGCTTCCTATGGATTAAACGAGAGGTCTCCTTTGTCAAAATTGAGTTCATCGAACTTCTCAAGTCATCTAAACCTCTCTTAACCATGCTTCTTCTAGCAAATGCTAATATGCTCTATACCTTGCTAGACCGTATGTTCATCACTAAAGGACCTGATGAGAATTTTATCTCCTACTACACCATTGCCTCCAGTATCGTTATGCTGATTGCTAGTGTCCTCAGTGGAGCTATCAACGTCAGCATCCCACGACTTGGTTATTATCTAGGAAAAAAAGATTTTACTTCTTATAAAAATTTGGTCAATCAGGGCGCATCCCTCTTTTACTTCCTCATGGTCCCTACCAGTATTGGTATTATGGTTTTAGGAACCTATGCTACAGTTATCTACTCTTCTGAGAAATATCTAGAAGCAGGAATCGTAACGAGTATCTTTGCCTTTCGTACCATTATCTGGGCTATCGAATTAATCCTTGGAAAACAGATTATCTTTATTAATGACCATGAAAATCGTTTGACTGCCTTTTACTTTATCGGTGGCGGTGTCAATGTAGTCCTAAATTCACTACTCCTTTTCAATAATATCTTTAGTCCTGAATACTACATTGGGACAACCATTATAGCTGAATCAATCGTAGTTCTGCTAGAAATTCGCTTTATTCAGAAGCACAAACTATTGGATTTGAAAGAGATTTTTACAACTCTGGCTCGCTACACAATCGTATCACTTGGTTTCATCCCAATTTATTATGTTTTTAAAACCCTCTTCCAAGTTCATAGCTATGAAGTTACGATGAAGATGATTAGCATGGTTCTTTCTACAATCGCAGCTTGTGGCATCTATTACGCCATTACCCTCTTTATTATCAAAGATAAAACACTTCATTATGCGCTTGACTTAGTTCGTTCTAAGATTAAAAGAGGATAGAGGTCCCTCTCAAAAATGTTCAAATTAAACAAAAAGAAGACTCACAAGGTCTTCTTTTTCTATGCATCCAACGGCATTACGGACAATAAATACTCACTCAATAAGCTTGTTAGAGCAAATGAGGTCAGGACGACATCGACCTAGCTTTAAAAAAATTAGAAAGAGCATCACTTACAAATCTACTGTTAGTACCTTCCTAGCTCTCACGACTTGCTCACCTGCAATGTAGACGTCATCAACATCACTGGATTTAACAGCATAAACGAGGTGAGACAGCATGTTTTCTTGAGGTTGGAGATGGATTTTTCCTTGGGGTTGGATAACGAGAAAATCTGCTTGCTTGCCGACTTCTAGGCTACCAATCTCATCTTCCATTCCCAACACCTTAGCTCCTTCAATCGTCAGTGCCTTGAGAGCAGTTTCAATAGGAAATTGACTGGCATCACCGCTCTTCATTTTCTGTAAAAGGGCCGCCGTGCGTCCTTCCTCAAACATATCGAGATTATTGTTAGAAGCAACTGAGTCCGTCGCGATACCAACTGGCACACCTGCCTGTTGAAGTTGAACGACAGGTGCAATCCCAGAAGCTAGTTTGAGGTTACTGATAGGATTGTGGGCGATAGCGACTTGCGAATCTGCTAAGCGGGCAATCTCTGCTTCATTTAACTCCACACCGTGGGCAAATACAGCCTGATGATCTAAATAGCCAAGTTCATCTAGAAAGGCTATTGGACGTTTGCCATAACGTTTCAGGATAATGCCTGACTCTTCTTTTGTTTCTGCCACATGAATATGAAGTGGAATATCTTCTTCTTTTGCTAGGTTCAAACTAGCCTCTAACAATTCTCGACTACAACTGTAGGGCGAATGAGGAGCCACCATAACCTTGAAATTGGGATCCTGATAGCCTTTGATTGTCCCGATGACAGCACGAGTTTTTGCTATAGTCTCATCTGTGGTCTCCATGTCTGAAAAAAAGAGAGTTGGAGAAAAATAGCAACGCATCTTGGATGCCTTGACTGCTTCATAAATCTTCTCTATCTCTACTCCATTCGGATTGTACATATCATTGAATGTTGTCGTTCCTGACTGGAGCATCTCTGTTAGCGCCTCTTTGACGGCTTTTGTAGTCATCTCTGGTGTAAATTCTGCTTCTGCTGGCCAGATATAGTCTTCTAGCCATTCGTGGAGATTGCTATCATCACGAATCCCCCTCAAGCCTGTCATGGCAGAGTGGGTATGGCAGTTAACCAAACCAGGCATAATCCAAGCACCCTGATAGTCTATGATTTGATCTGCTTGCTTGAGAATTTCTTGATTTTCCTGACCGACATAGACGATTTGAGAATTTTCAAGAGCTAAGATACCATCCAGGTAGACATGGAAATCTTGGTCACAAGTCACGATATTTACATGCTGAAAGACTTTCATCAATAGGCTCCTTTTCTAAATTAGCTTTCATACTAGATAATTTTTCTAGCTATTGTAACAAAAAAGTCACCCGAAGGCAACTTTTATTCTGTATTTGCTTAAGAAACTAGGTAAAGTCTATTCTGAGCTAAAAGCTGCTGCTTTTTGCATTTGATAGTATTTGCCTTTTCTAGCCATGAGTTCCTGATGATTGCCATACTCGACAATATCTCCATCCACCAAGACAAGAATCAAATCAGCATCTTGAATGGTAGACAAACGATGGGCGATGATAAAGCTTGTCCGCCCCTTCATGAGTTTGGCAAAGGCATCCTGAACCAAGACCTCTGTACGGGTATCGATGGATGAAGTCGCCTCATCTAAGATAAGAATCTTAGGGATGGCTAGAAAGACACGGGCAATAGTTAAGAGCTGAGCCTGACCGACAGACAAAGATTCCCCTGCATTTTCAAGCTTGGTATCATAACCCTGTGACAACTGCTGGATAAAGAAGTCCGCATTAGCCGCCTTGGCTGCCACAATGACCTGCTCTCGACTTGCTCCAGGATTTCCAAAAGCAATATTGTCATGAATGCTTCCTTGCTTGAGCCAAGTTTCTTGAAGAACCATCCCAAACTGCTGTCTCAATGATGATCGGGTATAGTCATAAATCGAATGACCATCTAGCAAAATATCTCCAGAGTTAATCGGATAAAAACGCATGAGGAGATTGATGAGGGTGGATTTCCCAGCACCCGTTGGTCCTACGATAGCAACCTTACTACCAGCTGGGATATCAATAGATAAGTCCTTAATCAGTATCTTTTCAGGATTGTAACCAAAGGAGACACGCTTAAAGGAGATAGCTCCCTTGACTTGGTCACTGTTCAATTCTTTAAGGCCAGTTTCTGTAATCTCAGGGCTTTCTAAAACAGTATAAACACGTTCTGCACAAGCCAATGCACTCTGCAACTCGGCTAAGACCGATGAAATATCATTAAAAGGCTTAGTGTACTGCTGCACATAGTTTAAAAAGGTCACTAAACGTCCAACTGTCAAAGTGGAGCCCATCATGATACGGAAGGCTCCTACTCCAGCAAGGAGGGCATAAATGAGGGCATTGACAAAACGGGTTGAAGGATTGACTGTCGAAGAATAAAAGATGGCCGACTGAGAATAACCTGCATAAGTATCATTTGCCTCATGAAGTCTATCGATGAATTCTTCCTGGGCATTGAAAGACTGGATAATCGTTTGTTGAGTGAGTGATTCCTCGATTAGCTGGGTTTGAGCACCCCTAGACTCTGTCTGCTTTTGAAAGAGATGGTAGGATCTCTTGGCGATAAAGCGTGAAATGACCATAGACAGAGGTGTTAAGAGCAGAACTAATAGAGTCATCAAAAGATGAATTTGAAGCATAGCAAGGATGCTGACCAAAATCATCAGAACTCCGATGAAAAATTGGTTAAAAATCATGTTCAGCCCCGCTGCCAACTGTTCAATATCTGTCGTTACTCGACTGACCATTTCCCCACTACCTTGTCTATCTACAAGGGCAATCGGTAAACGATGGAGTTTTTCAATGATTTTCTCTCGCAAATCTTTAGTGTAGGAGAAAATCAGTCGATTATAGAGGAGGGGATTAGCCCATTGAACTAGTGTATTTCCTATGACCACCAATATCATCTGGAGAAAAATCTGCCAAAATACCTGAGATGAGCCCGTCACTAGGACTTGGTCAATTACCTGTCCAATCAAGATTGGTAGATAGATTGATAAGGCAACCTGGGCGATGGTTCCCAAGAAAGCTAGGAAAAGAAGGATGGGATGACTTGCTAAATCTTTTGCCAAACGTTTGAGGGTTTGACTTGCATGTTTACCTTTCATTCTAGTCCTCCTTTCCATGTTGAGATGCATTGATTTCACGATAGACCTGACTTGTCTTCATCAATTCCTCATGATTTCCAAGTGCTAATTGCTGACCTTTTTCTAAAAGGAGAATCTGGTCTGCAATCTTCAAGGTCGAAGTTCGTTGGGAAATCAAAATCAAGCTGGTGTTTGGCAAGTTCTCCTGAATGGCCTTTAGAAGATTGGACTCAGTAATGGTATCAAGGGCTGAAGTCGCATCATCCAAAATGAGAAATGGTGCTCGATGCAAGACTGCCCGGGCGATCGACAAGCGTTGCTTTTGCCCACCTGAGAAATTTCGACCGCCTGCTTGGACTTCTGCGTCCAGCTGACCTTCCTTATCGCTGACAAAGTCCTTGGCCTGAGCAATTTCCAAGGCCTGCCAGAGTTCTTGGTCTGAAACAGTCTCTTCCATACCCAAAGTTAAGTTTGAGCGGATAGTCCCTTTAAAGAGTTCAACCTTTTGAGGGACATAGGCTATCCAGGACCGCCATTGGGCAAGATTTTGAGGACTATTCCCAGCCTGGTAAAGGGCAATCCTACCACTATCTGGTTGGTATAATCCAAGTAAGACCTGAACCAAGGTCGACTTACCAGAACCAGTCCCACCGATAATACCAAGAATCTGCCCTTGTTGCATATCAAAAGAAATATCTCTCAGAGAAGGTTGGGCAGCATCTGGATAAGTAAAGGTCAAGTCTTGGATGTGTAAAACTTGATTTCCAGAAACCCTTCCTGCCTGAAGTTCAGAATGAATATCTTCAGGTTTTTCAGCGAGGACTTCCTCAATGCGCTTAGCTGATATATATGACTGGTTAAGTGAATTAATCAGCATGGCTAGTTTAATTAACTCAACCAAGATCTGTAAGAGATAGTTGATCAGAGCAATCAAGGCACCCTGACTGAGCCAGCTTCCCTGGATAGAAATATAACCATTCCAGATAATCACCAGCAATGTTCCGTTGACAATCAAATAGGTCAAGGGGGTCAAGAGACTAGACCAGTATCCTGTTTTCATTTGGATAGCCGTATAGACTTGGTTTAGTACTTGGAAATGTTCAATTTCTCGTTTTTCTTGACCAAAAGCACGAATCACACGCATACCTTGTATCTGTTGGCGTGTTTCCTGAACCAGCTGGTCTGTTTTCTTTCTCAAACTACTGTAGAGAGGATTGACCAACTGTGACAAAACGACAATGACAAGGGTCAAAATGGCAACCATGACCAAGAACCAGAAGGTCAATTCAGGCGATAGTCGATAAGCCATAAAAATGGCACCGAAAACAATAATAGGCGCCCTTAAAAATAAGCGCAAGAATTGATTAATTCCCGTTTGAATCTGATAGGTATCCGAAGTCAAACGCGTCACCAAACTCGAAGTCGTCAAACGGTCTCTACTATCCTTGGACAAGGAAAGAATATGACGATAGAGGTCATTGGTCAACTCCTTGGTAAATCCGACAGCTGCCTTGGCTGAGTAAAACTGGGCTACTAAAGCTACCAAAACACCAATAACTGCAAACACAAAGAGGAGGCCTATTTGCATCCACAGATGACCCTGATTTTTGTGAGGGATAGATTGGTCGACAATCCCAGCTATTACCATGGGAACCAAGAGTTCAAAAACAGCTTCTAGCAGCTTAAACAAGGGTGCTAGAAAAGACTCCTTGATGTAGGGGTTTAAGTAAGAAAGTAAGTGTTTCATAAGTCCCTTCTATTTTCAAAATGAAGAAGGTGGAAAAACCACCATCTTTTTATTTGTTCAAATATGGAAGTAGGTAGCCATAACCAGCCTCTTCCATTTCATCCTTAGCAATGAATCGTAGAGAGGCAGAATTGATACAATAGCGTAAACCACCTAGTTCCTGAGGTCCGTCTGTAAAGACATGTCCCAAGTGGGCATTACCCGAACGTGACCGAACTTCGATACGCTCCATACCGTGACTCAAGTCCTGATAGTAATGGATGAGTTCCTTGGAAATAGGACGGCTAAAACTTGGCCAACCGCATCCTGAGGCAAACTTATCCTTGGCAAAGAAGAGGGGCTCACCTGTCGTGATATCGACATAAATTCCTTCCTCAAAAGTTTGGTCGTAGGCATTGCTAAAGGGAGCTTCCGTCGCAGCTTCTTGAGTAACTCTATAAGACTCTTCTGACAAATTCTCTCGTAAAACTGCCTGACTAGGTTTTTCATAGTTGGCGGCATCTATCAGTGGTTTCTCAGCATCCCTCACATCAATGTGGCAATAGCCACCAGGATTTTTCTTGAGGTAGTCTTGGTGATAGTCCTCAGCCAAGATATAGTGACGGAGTTTCTCCACTTCTACCGCTATCTTGCGACCGAGCATGCGCTCCTGCTCTTGGACAAGAGCATAGATAGTCGGTAAATCCTTTTCATCTAGGTAATAAATCCCTGTGCGGTACTGACGACCACGGTCATTTCCTTGTTGGTTGACAGATAATGGATCAATGACTCGGAAATAATAAAGCAAAATCTCACGGAGTGAGACTGCCTTTTCATCATAGATAACTTGCACAGTCTCAGCATGATCTGTTTCTTTGATTAATTGATAATTGGTAGCTTCTACCTGACCATTAGCATAACCAACACTGGTTTGCAACACTCCAGAAATACGGGAAAAGTATTCCTCTAAGCCCCAAAAACAACCACCTGCTAGATATATTTCTGCCATCTCATACCTCCTTGACCGTCCATCGGTCGCTATACACGAGAAACATTAGATATGCCATGTTTCATTTTCAAAAAAAGGACAGGAAGCCCTCTAATAGAGAGTTTCCCCATCCTATCGCTATATTTATTTTTCTTCGACGCGCACGCCTTGTGTGTCTACTTGCAAATCATGAAGCTTGCCTTTGAACGGTTGTTTTTCAAGCTCTGCCTTAATCTTCGGCATCTTATCAGGATCAGCTAGAACCATGACCGTAGGACCAGCACCAGACAAGTAGGTCGCATAAGCACCGTTTCTCTTAGCAACTTTTTTAATTGTCGCAAATTCTCGCACCAAATCTTGACGATAACGCTCGTGGAAAAGGTCACTCTCGATAGCTTGGCCAGCTTTGACCATATCTCCTGTCAGTAGAGCTGCGATAGCCACATTGGCGATTGAACTTGCTGCAACAGCTTCCTTGTATGATAATTTCTTAGGCAAGACACCACGACTATCGCGAGTTCGCAATTCATAGTTTGGAATATAAGCTAGGAAAGCACACTCTGGGAAAGGCGCCACAACAGCTGAAACCTGATCTTCGACTGAGCTGGCAATGACCAGATTACCATAGATAGCCGGCGCAACATTATCAGGATGGCCTTCAATCTTAGTCGCCAATTGCAATTTGTCGTGATCGCTTAATTTAATATTTCCTAATTGATTTGCCAGTTCTATCCCTGCAACGATGACTGAGCTTGATGAGCCTAGTCCACGCGCAAGTGGAATATCACTAATCATTTTCAGACGTCTTGGTTGTAGGTCTGGAACAATTTGTAAAGCAATCTTCAGCAAAAGATTACGTTCATCACGTGGAATCCATTTGCCTAATTGGTGCTCGATCATCCATTCTTCACGTTCCTCACAAACCTGAATTTCTAGATACTTAGTTACAGCTACACCAACAGAGTCAAAGCCAGGACCCACATTGGCACTTGTAGCAGGTACAATAATCTTCATCTTAGTCTCCTAAAACCTTGAAGGTGTTGAGAAGTTCAAATTCAGCTACACCCTTCAAAGCTGCTGTAATATTTTCAAGCTGTGCCTTGTTAATCTTATGGGTAATGATGACAATACGAGCCTTGCCTTCTTGCTTACCATCTTGAAGGATTTGCTTGAAGGAAATATCTTCCGCATTAAAGAGCTCTGCCAATTTCAAGACTTGCCCTTTTGAATCTGGAGCCAGGATTGAGAAATAGTAGTTGGCTTTGACATCTTCTGGCTGAGCCAAAACAAGGTCACGATGGTATTCGTTAAAGGCTTTGCCAATGGTGCCGTCATTCAAACGACGAACGATACGGGCAATATCAGCTACAACGCTTGTTGCAGTTGGTTTTTGTCCGGCACCTGGTCCATAGTACATAGACTCGCCGATACCGATAGATTCCACAAAGACCGCATTCATAACACCGTTAACACTTGCGAGTGGATGAGCTTTAGGAAGGAAGGTTGGAGTAACCTCGGCAGCGATTCCAGAAGGTGTTTCTTCGATAGAACCTACTAATTTAACCACGTACCCAAGATCTTGGGCAACTGCCACATCTTCTGGAGTGATATTGCGGATTCCTTGATGGGCAACATCTTCAAATTTGACATTCATCCCAAATGCAAACTGGCTAAGGATGACCATCTTGTAGGCTGCATCAATCCCATCAACATCATTTGTAGGATCGCTTTCAGCAAAGCCAAGTCGTTGAGCTTCTGCCAAAGCATTTTCATAAGACCAGCCTTCTTCTACCATTTTGGTCATCATGAAGTTAGATGTTCCATTGACAACACCAAGAACACGAGTGATTTTGTCTGATGCTAGTGAGTTAACCAAGGTACGAAGGATTGGAATTCCTCCCGCAACAGCTGCTTCATAATAAAGAGCAACATTATGAGCTTTGGCAATCTCAAGCAATTCTGTACCATGAACAGCCAAAAGGTCCTTGTTGGCTGTCACGACATGTTTCCCTGCTTCTAAGGCACGAGTGATAAATGTTTTTGCCGGTTCGATACGTCCCATCAACTCAACAACAATCGCGATGTCTTTATCTGACAAAATTTCGTCAATATTTGTTACAAAATTAAAATCATTTCCTGCCTCAAGCAAGCGTGCTTTCTCTTCATCGTCTTTGACCAAAACCTTGGCTACTTCAATTTCTGAATGTGCTGCTTGAACAATTTTTTCTCCATTTTCCTTTAGTAAGAATGGCACACCACTGGCTACTGTACCAAATCCAAGTAAAGCAATCTTAACTGACATATTTGTCTCCTCGAAATTTTCTAATAGCCCTATTATACCAAAATTGTGAGAAAATTCCTACCATTCTGAACTAAAAATAGAAGCGTCAAATCATAAAAAAGCCTGCCCTGATACAACCTAGGACAGACGCTATTTTCAATCTATTTCACAAAAGCCAATTCCTTGCCAGTAGACAGGTCTTCTCGATAGTGGAAACCAGCAAAGCTGAGCTTTTTGATTTCTTCTACCGAAGTCACCTGACCTTCCATCAAGGCTGTTAAGAAAGCCCCTCGGGCTTTTTTAGAAATGGTTGAGTGGATTTTTAGTTTTCCATCTCTATCTTCCATGAACTTGAAGGTCACCATTTTCTCACGGATTTCTTTTGGAAAGACATTTTCAAACTCTGAAGACAAGAGTGAAAAGATGCAATCTTCCTCCTTCACCGACTCTTCATAAGCTGACTGCCAGTGACTTTTCAGGCTTTTTCCAGCGATTTTAAGCTTCATCAAAAAGTCCAGTCTGTGAGGTGCAATCGGTGCAAAAGCTGGAATCACACCGTAAAGAGCTGACGTTATCATGAGGTGTTTCTCCAGATAGGCTTGCTCCGCCTTGGTTAGATTTTCTCGTTTGATGTTGCGATACATGAGTCCATCAAAGAGGTACAAGGCAGGATAAGAGTTTGCAGTCCCTTTTTTTAAAGCTTGGATGCGTTCATACTCTTCTTGTGCTTTTTCAGCAGAAATTTTATAAAAATTTTCCAGTTCTTGAGCAGAATATATAGTTAGTTCGTCTAGTACAGCCTGACTTTCAGGAGACAAAGGTTTTGCCTCTAAACTAGGAACATTTGTATTCATTTCTTTTGCAGTTGGGATTAGAATTTTCATAGTCTTAGTGTAGCATATTTTTCTAGGAGCACCAAGGATTTGAGCCTAAATAATACGACCTTCTAAATGATCTAGTTCATGCTGACAAATCTGAGCCGGAAAACCCGTCAGGGTAATGGTCTGTTCTTTCCAATGAATATCTCTGTAGCTTACTGTAATTTTTTCATACCGAGTTGTCGGTCTTACTCCTGTCAAAGACAAACATCCTTCCTCGGTCTCATATGGCCCTTCAAAAGATTTGAGGACGGGATTAAACATAACCATGGGAATCATGCCGATATTAAAAATAATGACGCGCTTTTGAACCCCAATCATATTGGCTGCTAGTCCAACACAGGCCTCTCGATTAACCTGCAGAGTATCTTGTAAATCCTTTGCTAGGGGTAAATCTTCCTGGCTTGCAGGCTGGGATACCTGCGACAAAAACAAGATATCTTTTACAATTTTCTTTTCCAAGACTCTTTCCTCCATACGATATCATTCTACTTGATTATAGCACAAAATTATTTCAGTTTATCTTTATATATAAACAAAAAGCCATCCGAAGATGACTTTTCATAGTGCTTAAATAGCGTTTTTATCTTTTCCAAGCGCTCGTTGAACTGCTTTGACAATCTCAACAAGAACCACAATCATGAGTGCTCCTACAGCGACCACCATCCATTGAGTCAAGCTCAAATGAGAAACGTGGAAGAGACTGTTAAATCCAGGAACCAAAATTGTCACCACAAAGAGGACAAAGGCAACTGGGATAGACCAGTTAAAGGTCTTGTTCGTAAAGAGTCCCACTTTAAAGATAGATTGGTAAACTGACTTAACGTTAAAGGCATGCAGCAATTGGATCAAACCGAGAGTTGCAAAGGCCATAGTAAGAGCATCCGCATGGATTTCTGCATGACTTTGGTGCTCTGGGAAGAGAAGAGCCCAACCATAAACACCTAGAACGAGCATAGTTTGGAAGATACCTTGATAAATGATTGCTCCGAAGACACCACCATCAAAGAAGTTAGATTTACGCCCACGAGGTTTGTGGGTCATGACACCTGGCTCAGCTGGTTCCACACCAAGAGCGATAGCTGGGAGAGTGTCCGTTACCAAGTTAATCCAGAGCAAATGCACTGGTTGAAGAACATCCCAACCAAAGAGGGTTGCAAAGAAGATGGTGAAGACCTCAGCCATATTGGCAGACAAGAGGTATTGGATGGATTTTTGAATATTAGAGAAGACCTTACGTCCTTCTTCTACCGCTACGATAATGGTTGCAAAGTTATCATCTGCAAGGACCATATCAGAAGCTCCCTTAGAAACCTCTGTACCTGTAATCCCCATACCGATACCGATGTCAGCAGTCTTAAGTGACGGCGCATCGTTGACCCCGTCACCAGTCATGGCAACAACTTTACCTTCTTTTTGCCATGCTTTCACGATACGAACCTTGTGTTCAGGTGATACACGAGCGTAAACAGAGTATTGCTTGAAGACTTTTTGGAATTCTTCATCAGTGAGTTCATTCAACTCAGCACCCGTGAAGACATGGTCTTCGGTGTCATTTGGATCAATGATACCGAGACGTTTGGCAATGGCTTCTGCTGTATCTTGGTGGTCACCCGTGATCATGATTGGACGGATACCTGCTTCCTTAGCGACACGGACAGCTTCTGCTGCTTCTGGACGCTCAGGGTCAATCATGCCGACTAAACCAGAGAAGATGAGGTCAGACTCAACAATTTCAGATTCCAAGGTTGGAATTTCATCGCTAGTTTTATAAGCCATCATCAAGACACGAAGGGCTTGTTTAGCCAAATCTTTGTTGTTAGCAAGGATAGCTTGTTTATCTTCTTCTGTGATTGAGCGAACTTCCCCATTGACTTCAATACGTGTCACACGTTTGAGCAATTGGTCAGGGGCACCCTTGACAGCGATAAAGTATGAACCATCTGCTTCTTTATGGATGGTAGACATAAGCTTACGGTCTGAGTCAAATGGCAATTCTGCAACACGTGGCTCATCTTTCAGAACTTCACGAACGTCAAAGTTGTGATCCAAACCAAACTGTACAAGGGCTGTCTCAGTTGGGTCACCAATCAATTTACCAGATGGGTCCACTTTGGTATCATTGGCAAAGTTCATGATGCGAAGGGTATTGTTGCTAGCAGCAATCTCAGCTGCTGAGCTTTGCAATTGACCATTAGTATAGACTTTTTCAACCGTCATTTGGTTCATGGTCAAGGTACCTGTTTTATCAGATGCGATGATTTCTGTTGAACCAAGTGTTTCAACCGCTGGTAATTTACGAACGATTGAATTACGTTTGGCAAGGGTTGTTGTTCCCAAAGAGAGAACGATGGTTACAATGGCAGGAAGACCTTCTGGAATCGCCGCAACCGCAAGGGCTACTGCAACCATCAAACCTTCTAATGGATGTTCCCCACGGACGAAGACACCAACCAAGAAAGTGATAATCGCAATCACAACGATTAAGTAAGTCAAGGCTTTAGATAATTGTTCCAAGCTTTGCTTCAATGGTGTTTCTGTCTCATCGGCATTGGCCAACATATCCGCAATCTTACCAACTTCA
This sequence comes from Streptococcus sp. SK140, assembly GCF_000259525.1. NCBI lineage: Bacteria > Bacillati > Bacillota > Bacilli > Lactobacillales > Streptococcaceae > Streptococcus > Streptococcus sp. SK140. Next base: position 102,488 of record NZ_AJML01000021.1, read on the forward strand.
GTATACATACCAGTGTTAGTCACGACACCAATACCGCGACCGTAAGTTACGTTTGAGTTTTGGTAACCCATATTAACGCGGTCCCCAATACCAGCATCTGCTTCTACCACTTGAGTAATATCTTTTTCAACTGGTACAGATTCACCAGTAAGAGCAGCTTCTTCAATTTTAAGAGATGCCGCTTCAAGCAAACGCATATCGGCAGGCACCACATCACCAGCTTCTAGCAAGACGATGTCCCCAGGTACCAATTCTTTTGAGTCAATCTCAATGACATGACCGTCACGACGAACACGGGCCATTGGGCTAGACATATTTTTCAGTGCTTCAATCGCTGCTTCTGCTTGACCTTCTTGGTAAACCCCAAAGGCAGCATTCAAGACAACAACGGCCAAGATGATCATGGCATCTGTTAAACCATCCATCCCTTCTGTAATGACAGAAAGTGCCGCTGCCGCAAGCAAGATGATAATCATCAAATCCTTAAATTGATCAAGGAATTTAGCTAGTAGGCTACGTTTTTCGCCCTCTTCCAACTCATTACGACCATAAGTCGCTAAGCGTTCTTGAGCTTGAGCAGTTGACAAACCTTCGACAGATGAGTCCAGATTCTTTAGGACTTCCTCAGAAGATTGCGTGTAAAACAAGTCTTTATTTTGTTCTTTTGACAAAACAGTCTCCTCCTTTTTGGCCTCTTTTACAAAAAAAGAGACCTGTTTTTTTAAAAAACAAGTCTCGCTGTTTAATATAGTGCCGGAAATAATTCGTAATGACGACACTATCGCGGTTTTCCGCCAGCTACTCCCTTGAGTAGTTCTATTATATCAGAATTTCAAAAGTTTTCAAGCGTTGAGGTGGAATTAGCTTACTTCCTCCATTTGAATTTTCCATGAAAAACCAGTATAATGGTAGGATATGAAAATCTTAGAAAGGGAGTTAAATGAATCAATCGGTTTCAAACTTAAAATTGGCTGAGCGTGGTGCAATTATCAGTATTTTGACCTATCTATTCTTGTCTGCAGCTAAGTTAGCAACCGGCCACCTGCTCCATTCATCCAGTTTGGTGGCAGATGGTTTTAACAACGTTTCAGATATCGTCGGAAATGTGGCCCTTCTCATTGGGATTCGTTTAGCTCGCCAGCCGGCAGATAGAGATCATCGCTTCGGCCACTGGAAAATAGAGGACTTGGCAAGTCTCATCACTTCCATCATCATGTTTTACGTTGGTTTTGATGTTCTACGGGACACCATTCAAAAGATACTCAGCCGAGAGCAAACAGTCATTGATCCACTTGGGGCGACTCTGGGTGTCATCTCTGCTATCATCATGTTTGCAGTTTATCTCTACAATAACCATCTGAGCAAAAAATCTAAATCTAAGGCACTTAAGGCTGCTGCCAAGGATAATCTTTCAGATGCTGTGACTTCTATTGGAACTTCTATTGCTATCCTAGCTAGTAGCTTTAACTATCCAATCGTGGATAAGTTGGTTGCCATCGTTATCACCTTCTTTATTCTTAAAACTGCCTATGATATCTTTATCGAGTCATCCTTCAGTCTTTCTGACGGTTTTGACGAACATTTGTTGGAAGATTACCAAAAGGCTATCATGGAAATCCCTAAGATTAGCAAGGTCAAATCACAACGAGGTCGTACTTATGGAAGTAATATTTATCTAGACATTACTCTCGAGATGAATCCAGACCTCTCCGTTTTCGAAAGTCACGAAATTGCAGATCAGGTTGAATCCATGTTATCAGAACGCTTTGGCGTCTTTGATACCGATATTCATATCGAACCAGCACCAATCCCTGAGGATGAAATCCTAGATAATGTCTATAAAAAATTGCTCATGAGAGAGCAACTGATTGACCAAGGAAATCAACTGGAAGAGTTACTTGCAGAAGACTTCATTTATATCCGCCAGGACGGACAAGAACTGGACAAGGATGCATATAAGTCCGAAAAAGAACTGACTTCTGCTATCAAGGAACTTCACTTGACGTCCATTAGTCAGAAGACAAAACTCATTCGCTATCAGATTGGTGATACCATCCACACAAGCATCTGGCGCCGACATGAAACTTGGCAAAATATTTTCCATCAGGAAACAAAGATAGAAAAAGACTAAAAAATGAGGCCGGGATAATTTCCGACCTCATTTTTCATGTTTATTTTGCAACGCTCTTAGCAAGAACGAAGTTTCCAAGTGTAGCCGAACCATTACCTGCTACAGCTGGTGTTACGATATAGTCACGTACATCTGGAACTGGTAGGTAACCATTGAGCAAGGATGTGAATTTCTCACGTACACGGTCAAGCATGTGTTGTTGGGCCATAACCCCACCACCAAAGACGATGACATCTGGTCGGAAAGTTACGGTAGCATTAACCGCGGCTTGAGCGATATAGTAGGCTTGAACATCCCAAACAGGGTTGTTGAGTTCAATGTTTTCCCCGCGAACACCTGTACGAGCTTCCAAACTTGGACCAGCTGCATAGCCTTCCAAACAGCCCTTGTGGAATGGACAAACACCGTTGAATTCTTTTTCAATATCCATTGGGTGTCTAGCCACATAATAATGACCCATCTCAGGGTGACCAACACCGCCAATAAACTCGCCACGTTGGATAACGCCTGCACCGATACCTGTACCGATTGTATAGTAAACCAAGTTTTCGATACGGCCACCAGCATTATTACGAGCAACTACCTCACCGTAGGCAGAACTGTTTACGTCTGTTGTGAAGTACATTGGCACGTTTAGAGCGCGACGAAGAGCACCAAGCAAATCAACATTTGCCCAGTTAGGTTTTGGAGTTGTTGTGATAAACCCGTAAGTTTTTGAGTTTTTATCGATATCGATTGGACCAAATGAACCAATCGCAAGTCCTACAAGATTATCAAATTTTGAGAAGAACTCGATGGTTTTATCGATAGTTTCGATAGGTGTTGTTGTTGGGAATTGTGTTTTTTCTACAATATTAAAGTTTTCATCACCGACAGCACAGACAAATTTTGTACCGCCCGCTTCCAAGCTTCCATATAATTTTGTCATGATAAACCTCTAGTTTTTATTTTCTCTATTATAGCATAATTCCAGAAGGAAAGTTGTTCTATATTTTAGTTTTTCCTCTGTAAATTTTACCATTCAATCATGACCACCCGTCTAACGGGTGGTTTGAACCAGGGCTATAAGCCCAAATTACCAGCCAGCGCCTAAAGACGCTGGCTTTCACGTTGTTCAAGCCTCATTGCTCTTGACTCGTCACTTGCCTCTTAAAGAGGCGTGAGTATTACTTACCACTATCCCTAAAGGGATCCTCATATTCTTTTACACTCAATTTATCTAGTGCTATATCATGCTTTTCCTGTTCTTGGATATATTTCCTAATTGTGGCTTCATTGAGCCCTACTGTGCTCACATAATAACCTTCTGCCCAGAAATGCCGATTCCCAAACTTGTACTTGAGATTGGCGTGTTTGTCAAACATCATGAGTGCACTTTTACCTTTTAAATAACCCATGAAACTTGAAACACTTATCCTCGGTGGAATACTGACTAACATATGAACATGATCATGCATTAAATGGCCCTCGATAATCTCAACACCTTTATAACTACATAATCGGCGGAATATTTCTCCCAAACTACTTCGATATTGATTATAAATGACTTTTCGTCTATACTTAGGGGTGAACACAATATGATACTTACAGTGCCACTTTGTGTGTGATAAACTATGTGTCTTTTGTGCCATGGTTTTCTCCTTTCGCTTTACAATTGGCTTGAACACCTTTATTGTATCGCGTTTGGAGTTTTTTTGGTATAACCTTCGATGCGCACCCGCATAGCGGGTGGTTTATTTGTCTCGCATCTCACGGAGCGAGACGGACTGAAAGTCACATAATCAAAAACGAACAAACATGACATTTGTTCGTTTTTTGATCTATTAAATCGAAAGTAGTGTACTCAATGAAAATCAAAGAACAAACTAGGAATCGAGCTGCGGATTGCTCAAAGCACGGCTTTGAGGTTGTAGATAGAACTGACGAAGTCAGTAACACATACATACGGCAAAGCGAGTATGACGCAGTTTGAATTTGATTTTCGAAGAGTATTAAGCTTTAACTTCGATGATTGCATCCCCCTTAGCAACTGATCCAGAAGCAACTGGATTTACTGAAGCAAAGTCTGCAGTGTTTGTCACGATAACCATAGTAGTGTTATCAAGTCCTGCAGCAGCAATCTTAGCTGAGTCAAATGTTCCAAGAACATCTCCAGCTTTAACCGTGTCACCTTGGGCAACTTTGTGGTTGAAGCCTTCACCGTTCATTGAAACAGTGTCGATACCAACGTGAATCAAGATTTCAGCTCCGTTTGATGTTTTCAAACCATAAGCATGCCCTGTTGGGAAGACGATTGTCACTTCAGCATCAGCTGGTGCATAGACAACATCTTGGCTAGGTTTCACAGCGATTCCTTGTCCCATAGCTCCACTTGAGAAAACTGGGTCATTAACGTCTGAAAGGGCAACTACGTCACCAACGATTGGTGTTTGGATGACACCTTCGCTAGGTGCAACAACAGTACCAGTTACTGCTTCGTCAGCTAAACGTTCAGTTGTAGCTTCTGAAGCCACTTCTGCTTCATCTTCATAACCAAACATGTAAGTAAGAGCAAAACCAAGAGCGAATGATACAGCTACCATAAGAAGGTATTGTGGAAGTTGTCCGTTACCAATGTAAAGCATTGTACCAGGGATGATTGTGATACCATTACCAGTACCAGCAAGACCAAGGATTGAAGCAAGTCCACCACCGACTGCACCAGCGATCAATGAAAGGAAGAATGGTTTACGGAAACGCAAGTTAACCCCGAAGATAGCAGGCTCTGTAATACCAAGGAAGGCAGAAAGAGCAGCTGGGAAAGCAAGTGTTTTAAGTTTAGGATTTTTAGTTTTCACACCAACGGCTACTGTTGCAGCACCTTGAGCAGTCATGGCAGCTGTGATGATAGCGTTGAATGGGTTAACATGGTCAGCAGCAAGCAATTGAACTTCAAGCAAGTTAAAGATGTGGTGAACACCTGATACGACGATAACTTGGTGAACTCCACCAATCAAGAAACCACCAAGACCAAATGGCAAGTTAAGGATAGCTTTTGTTCCAAGAAGGATATAGTTTTCAACAACGTGGAAGACTGGTCCGATCACAAACAAACCAAGAATTGACATTACGAGGAGTGTTACGAATGGTGTTACCAAGAGGTCAAGAACATCTGGAACAACTTTACGAACAGCTTTTTCAAACTTAGCTCCGACAACCCCGATGATGAAGGCTGGAAGAACTGAACCTTGCAAACCAACAACTGGGATAAATCCGAAGAAGTTCATAGCAGTTACTTCACCGCCAGAAGCAACAGCCCAGGCATTTGGAAGTGAACCTGAAACGAGCATCATACCAAGAACGATACCAACGGCTGGGTTACCACCAAATACACGGAAGGTTGACCAAACAACCAAACCTGGCAAGATAATGAAGGCTGTGTCAGTCAAGATTTGAGTGTAAGTTGTAACATCTTCTGGAAGTGTCATTCCAAGAGCATTCAAGAGACCACGAACACCCATGAAGAGACCAGTTGCTACGATAACTGGAATGATTGGTACGAAGACGTCACCGAAAGTACGGATGGCACGTTGGAACCAATTTCCTTGTTTAGCAGCTTCTGCCTTCATCTCATCCTTAGATGTCGTTGGCAAACCAAGAGCTACGACTTCATCGTACATCTTGTTAACTGTACCTGTACCAAAGATGATTTGGTATTGACCTGAGTTAAAGAAAGCACCTTGAACTTTTTCCAAGTTCTCGATAGCATCTTTGTTAATTTTCGCTTCATCTTTAACCATAACACGAAGGCGAGTAGCACAGTGAGCTACACTGTTAACATTCTCACGTCCGCCCAAGGCTTCGATGACTTTTTTTGCAATTTCTGTATTCGTCATTTGCAAAAATCTCCTTATAAAAATTTTTTCTTGTTTGAAAGCGATTTTATCCGCCCTACGAATATTATTCTATCACGTTTAAAAAATATGTCAAGCGTTTTGCAGAAAAAATTTTGCTAATTTTTATTTTTTGATTGTTTTTGCTATTTTTTTCATCAATACAGCAATAAATACCCTATAAACTCAAGGTTTTTACTTTTAAATTTTCAAAAACTTTCATATTTTCATTATTTTTCATAAAATAGTGCTTCTACATTCTGTCAAACGTTTGACATTTTTTTCGTTAATTTAGTGTAAAAGACTTGCTTTTTTATAAGGAAACGTTTACTATAAAGATAGTAGAATTTTATGGAGGAAATAGAAATGGAATGGACTACTGAACGTCGTTACAGACGTTATGAAGATTGGACACAAGAAGAAAGAAAAGAAATCCAAGAAAAGATGGCGCAATCCCCATGGCATGTCAGCTATCACATTGAGCCAAAAGAAGGACTTCTCAACGATCCAAATGGGTTTTCTTATTTTGATGGTAAGTGGATTGTATTTTACCAAAACTTCCCCTTTGGAGCAGCCCACGGCTTGAAATCTTGGGTTCAACTTGAGAGTGACGATTTGGTGCACTTTACTGAAACAGGTGTAAAAATCTTACCTGATACTCCACTGGATAGCCACGGCGCTTACTCAGGATCTGCTATGCAGTTTGATGATCAATTGTTCCTATTCTATACAGGAAATGTCCGTGATGAAAACTGGGTGCGTCACCCTTATCAGATTGGTGCCTTAATGGATAAGGACGGTAAGATTGAAAAGATTGATAAGGTCTTGATTGATCAACCTGCTGACGCTACCGACCACTTTCGCGATCCACAGATTTTTAACTTTAAAGGACAATACTACGCAATCGTTGGTGGTCAAGACTTGGAGAAAAAAGGTTTTGTCCGTCTCTACAAAGCTGTCGAAAATGATTATACAAACTGGCAAGAAGTTGGTGATCTTGACTTCAACAATGACCGTACTGCCTATATGATGGAGTGTCCGAACCTCGTCTTTGTCAGTGAACAACCTGTCCTTCTCTACTGTCCACAAGGCTTGGATAAAAAGGTTCTTGACTATGACAATATCTATCCAAATATGTATAAAATTGGTGCTTCCTTCGATCCTGAAAATGCACGTATGGTAGATGTATCTGAACTACACAACCTCGATTATGGGTTTGAAGCATACGCTACTCAAGCCTTCAATGCGCCTGATGGACGTGCACTTGCTGTTAGTTGGCTTGGTCTACCAGATGTGTCTTATCCATCTGACCGTTTTGATCACCAAGGAACTTTCTCATTGGTCAAGGAACTTACCATTAAAGATGGCAAACTCTATCAGTATCCTGTAGCTGCTATCAAAGAACTCCGTGCTTCAGAAGAGGAATTTTCAAATCGTTCTAAAACTAAAAACACCTACGAGCTTGAGCTTAACTTAGAAGCTGATAGTCAAAGTGAAATCGTTCTTCTTGCTGATAAAGATGGCAAAGGACTCTCTATCAATTTTGACCTTGTCAATGGTCAAGTTACTGTTGACCGCAGTCAAGCAGGTGAGCAATATGCTCAAGAATTTGGAACTACTCGCTCATGTTCAATCGACAACCAAGCTACTACTGTAAATATCTTCATCGATAATTCAGTCTTTGAAATTTTCATCAATAAAGGAGAAAAAGTATTTTCTGGTCGCGTCTTCCCTCATGAAGATCAAAATGGAATCTTCATTAAATCTGGAAACCCAACTGGAACTTACTACGAATTAGAATATGGTCGCAAAACTAACTGATGTCGCAAAATTAGCTGGCGTCAGCCCTACTACCGTTTCACGTGTCATCAATAAAAAGGGATATCTGTCTGAAAAAACCATTCAAAAGGTCAATGAGGCCATGCGAGAGTTGGGCTATAAACCTAACAACCTTGCTCGTAGCCTCCAAGGGAAATCAGCCAAGTTAATCGGGTTGATTTTCCCAAAAATCAGCCACGTTTTCTATGCTGAATTGATTGACAAATTGGAACACGAACTCTTCAAAAAAGGCTACAAGACGATCATCTGTAACAGTGAGCACGATTCGGAAAAAGAACGTGAGTATCTTGAAATGCTAGAAGCTAATCAAGTGGATGGCATTATCTCTGGTAGCCATAACTTAGGGATTGAAGACTACAATCGCGTCACAGCACCAATCATCTCTTTTGACCGAAACCTATCGCCAGACATTCCTGTCGTTTCTTCTGATAACTATGCTGGTGGAGTCCTAGCAGCTCAAACCTTGGCTAAAACTGGAGCCAAGTCTGTCATTATGATTACAGGTAATGACAACTCTAATTCACCAACTGGACTTCGTCATGCAGGATTTGCTTCTATCTTCCCCAAAGCTCCCATTATCAATATTTCCAGTGACTTTTCACCCCTCCGCAAGGAAATGGAAATCAAAAGTATCCTGACCAAACAAAAACCAGATGCTATTTTCGCATCGGATGATTTGACTGCCATCTTGGTAATGAAGATTGCTCAGGAACTTGGTATCTCTGTTCCAGAACAACTTAAGGTTATTGGTTATGATGGAACTTATTTTATTGAGAATTTCTACCCTCACCTCACTACCATTAAACAACCCTTGGAAGAAATTGCTCGCCTGACAGTTGATTTACTACTCCAAAAAATCGAGGGGAAAGAAGTTGCCACGACTGGTTATTTCTTACCAGTTAGTCTCTTACCAGGTAAAAGTATTTAATACTCTTCGAAAATCTCTTCAAACCACGTCAGCTTCCATCTGCAACCTCAAAACAGTGTTTTGAGCAGCCTGCGGCTAGCTTCCTAGTTTGTTCTTTGATTTTCATTGAGTATAAACAAAAAAACTCAGACTAGATTCGTCTGAGTTTTTCTTATGATCTTAAATGTTTCAATAGCGTTTGCGCTTTTTCTAAATTAAAGGTTTTTTCAGCAATCAAGTTTTCTACTAGCTTAGGTACTTCTTTCTCTGTAGCACCTGCTAAAAGGGCTAACGATTTTGCTTGAAGCTTCATGTGTCCATGCTGAATCCCTGTACTGACCAAAGCCTTAAGGGCTGCAAAATTCTGAGCAAGACCAATCGAAACGATAATTTGAGCCAATTCTTTGGCAGATGGATAACCTAGCAACTCATGACTGAGTACGACTCGAGGGTTGAGACCAATCGAACCACCCTTGGTAGCAACCGGCATCGGCATGGTCATCTCTCCAATTAGCTCTTCTGTTTCCAAATCCATAGTCCAACGACTAAGACCTCGATAAGAACCATCATGGCTCGCATAGGCATGCGCTCCCGCTTCAATGGCACGCCAATCGTTTCCAGTAGCAATCAAGAGAGCATCGATTCCGTTAAAGATTCCCTTGTTGTGAGTCGCTGCTCGATAAGGGTCTGCTTGGGCAAACTGACTAGCCAATACCATTTTTTCTGCTAGTTCACGTGCTTCATCTTTTTTGCGACTCAAATAACGAAAAGCGATGCGACAAGTTGCAGTTACTAGAGAATCTGTGGCGTAGTTGGATAAGATTCCCATTAAACTTTGTCCTTGACTGAGAGTTTCTAGACTAGGTTTTAGGGCCTCAAGCATGGTATTGAGCATATTGGCGCCCATGGCTTCCTGAGTATCTACATGGAGGTAAACCACTAAAAAGTCAGCCTCACCAGAAATTTTTTCAACTGTTAGCTCTCTGGCTCCTCCACCACGTTTGACAATAGATGGATAGGCTTGATTTGCTTGTTCGAGTAGTTCTTCTCTTTGACTCAGAATGGCCTGGCAAGCTAAGTCCCTATCTGAAACCTGATAGAGGGCTACCTGACCGATCATTTGGCGCTGATGAACTTGAGCTGTAAAACCTCCAGCACGCTTGATAATTTTGCTGGCAAAACTAGCTGCAGCAACTACAGATGGTTCTTCTGTCACATAGGGAACTGTGTATTCTTGACCATTTACCAGAACTTCTGGAACGATTGAGTATGGAAGCGAGAAGGTCCCAACCACATTTTCACTCAATTGGTCCGCAACTGCTAGACTGAGATTTTCATTTTGCGCAAGACTTTCTTGGGCTTCAATAGTAGTAAGCGCCTGAGACTTAACTAGCTCTAGGCGCTCTTGAATTGATTTTTTAGCAAATCCATTCCAATTTTTTTTCATTATTTTTCAACCTTGCTGTAGCGACGTTGGTGGTCTACAATCTCAACAAGGGCATAGTCTTGCCCTTCATAACCTGACATCGTTGCAGATCCAGACCCATCTAAGTTGGCTTCCTCAAAGAAGATTCGTTCATAGTCAGCAACACTCAAAGCTTGACGTTGATCTAGCAAGTCTAAGCGATTTTTCCGCAATTGCTTTTCAAAACCTTCAACCAATTCCACACTAAAGAACTCAGATACAGCACCACTTCCATAGCTATAGAGGGCAATCTTATCTCCAGCTTTTAGGCTGTCAGAATTTTCAAGAAGAGACAAGAGACCTAAGAAGAGTGAACCTGTATAGATATTTCCAACTTTTTGGCTATAAATAATAGATTCATCAAAGTGCTTTTGAAGCAAGTCCTTCTTCTCTTGAGGCAAGGATTTGTCTAGGATTTTTTTCAATCCTTTGAGAGCTAGCTTCGGATATGGCAAGTGGAAACATACAGCTTCAAAATCCTCCAAGTTACAGTCATAACGCTTTTGGTACTCTTCCCAAGTCGTTTTTAAGCTATCAAGATATTGCTGTGTTGAGTAAACCCCATTTACAAATGGTGTTGTCGAGTAATTTGGACGCCAGAAGTCCATAATATCACGAGTCTGCGCAACGTTATCGTTGTTGAATACCATAACACGTGGGTTTTGGCTAATCAACATAGCAACACAGCCTGCACCTTGAGTTGGTTCTCCAGGAGTTTCAACACCATACCTTGCAATATCACTGGCTAGTACCAAAACTTTTGATTTTGGAGAGTTTTCTACGTGTAACTTAGCATAGTGAAGGGCCGCTGTTGCACCATAACAAGCTTCCTTGATTTCAAAACTACGAGCAAATGGTTGAATCCCAAGCAAACCGTGTACAAAGACAGCTGCAGCTTTACTCTGGTCAATCCCAGACTCTGTCGCTACGATAACCATATCAATCTCTTGCTTATCTTCTTCAGTAAGGATAGAATTTCCTGCACTAGCAGCCAAGGTAACAACATCCTCTGTTAAAGGAGCAATACTCAATTCTTTTAAAAGGAGTCCTTTACTCAATTTTTCAGGATCAGTCCCTCGAGTTTCTGCTAAATCTTGTAATTTCAAAACGTATTGACTGGTTGCAAAACCAATCTTATCAATACCGATTGTCATATTTACCTCTATTTTTATCATTCATTGTAAAAAATCGTTCACCTCTATTTTATCACAATTGAGGTCAAATGAGCGAAAAAAGACTTGATTCACCAAATCAAGTTCATTTTAAAAACCTTATCTAATTTTTAGACTAGTCCAACAAACAGAACTTTAGGGCTACAAAAAATCGAGTCTTAGCTAGCTCGATTCTTTTTGAGATAATGATACAATTTCAACAAAACTGTCCCACTGGCCATTCCAATGGAGATAACGAGGGCCAACATCATAACTAACATGGCACTAGAAATGGCATGACCGTAGTCACCTGTAACGAAGAAGGAAGTGGTTCGATAGGACAGATAACCTGGCACTAGTGGCGCCAATATTGCCAGAGCAAAAACAACTGCTGGTGTCTTATAGAGGATACTCATAATCTGGCTGACACAAGAACCAATCACAGCAGCAATAAAGGTTGCCAAAATGACGTTAGTCGGATCTTTGAGTATCAGATAGAGTAGCCAGATAGACATTCCCAAAACTCCACCAGGGATGAGCATGGAACGCTGGACATTTAAAACGATTAAAAAGGTAATAATGGCAAGCAAACTTGCCAGAGCTTGCAATAAAAATGTTGTTAGTGTCATATTAGTTCATGAGTACGAGGGCAACTGATGTTCCAGCCCCTAAGGCAAGGGTAATCAGCAAGGATTCAAACATCTTGCTCATACCAGAGTTAATGTGATTGGTCATAATATCTCGAACAGCATTAGTCAGGGCAATTCCAGGTACAAAAGGCATAACCGCACCCGCAATCACCAGATCAGCTGTCGACGGCAAACCAGAATAGCGCGCCCAAAATTGTGCAATCAAACCGAAGACAAGAGCACCTGCAAAAGCTGTCATAAAAGGAATACGAATAAACTTCTCTACATAGAGAGAGAAAGTAAAAGCAAACAAGGTCGCCACTCCTGCTCCTATTGCATCGTAGACATTCCCACCAAACATAATTGAAAAGAAAGGAGCACTGAGGGTCGCTGCAGCAGTTAGTTGAACATTGGTGTAGGGAGATGCCTTGGCATTCAATTCCTTTAGTTGGATAAAGGCTGTCTCCAAATCAAGCTGTCCTGCTACAAGCTGCCGTGAAATCTGGTTGACATCACATACCTTCTCAATATTATAAGCAGAGGAGGTCACTCGCTTCATACGAGAGATATTTGTATTTTCAATGGAGAAAAAAATGGCGGCAGGCATGGCTAAAACATTACAATCCATAATACCCTGTGAATGAGCAATCCGAATCATGGTATCTTCAACACGATAAATCTCAGATCCGTTTCGAAGCAGTATCGTTCCTGCTAGCATAATGACATCGATCACTGCATTCAGTTGTTTGACTTCGTACATGTTTTCCTCCTTCTAAAACTCCTTTTTATTTTATCATAAATTTGAAGGAAAAAAAATCTTTGTCACAAAAACTGTGACAAAGATTGAATTATGTATATGGAGTCTATTAATTTCGTTGACTTCCATTTCCATCTTGTGTAGGTGTTGTTGGATGGTTACCCTGTGTAGGGTTTGTAGGGTTTGTTGTGTCTGTTTGACCAGAATTATGTTCTGACGAAGGTTGACTAATTGATGGTGAAGTTTTTTTAGGTTTATAAATATATAGTTTAACTATCGGATTGCTTAAATCAAGTTTTTCATCCGGTGCGGGACTTTGTTTCGCAATCTCACCTTCTTTAATTCCTTCTTGTGCTATCTCCACTTCTTTAATTTCAATTCTATCTTCACTAATACCTATACTTTTAAGATTATTTTTAGCAAATTCAAGACTTGAGCCAATGTAGTTTGGCATAGTTATCGTCGTCACCTTTTTCTTCTTAGCAACAGTTAAAACGATAGAAGTTGCCTTGCTAAGATCATAAGTCGTACCTTCTGCTAAGCTCTGTTTCAAAACCACACCGGGTTCTGATTCACTGGACTCTTCTTCTTCAATCTTAATCAGATTTTCAGGAACTTTTTTCCCTTTCAGCTCAGCAATGACATCTGTAGATTTACGACCAACATAATTTCCAAGCTTAAAGGATTGTTGACCTGAAGAAATAATGAGATTAACCTTAGTTCCTTCTTTGCGAGCTGAGCCAGCATCTGGATCTGTTCGGATGACCCGACCTTCCTCTACGGTATCACTAGCTTCGGTCTTCTCCTCACCAATCTCAAAATTCGCTTTTTTCAAGTTTTCCTTAGCTTCAGCAACAGTTTGACCTGCAACTTTTGGAATCTCAATAGTAGCTGGTGTTCTGGATAAAATCCACACCAGAGAAGCCGCAACCAGTACGAAACTTGCTAGTAGAACTAGATAACGTGCTTTAAAACGACGTTTTTTCACTGGTTTTTCCACAGATTTTTTAGCACTTACTTCTGGGCTAGTTTTAGTTGCCTGATGGCTTTCTGTCTGTGGTTGAACCTTAGGAATAGAGGTCAAGGTTGTCTGAGAAACTTTTGGCAATGTCTTTGTGTCCGCCTTAGTAGCATCATCAAAAACAAGTTTCGGTTCATTTCTGCGGTTATAAGATAGACTGCTAGACAAATCAACATACATCTCTGAAACCGACTGGTATCGATCCGTAAGCTTTTTAGCAGTTGCTTTGATGACCACATTCTCCAAAGCTTGGGGAACAGATGGATTTTCAGCTATGACCGAAGGGAGAGGTTTTTGGAAATGCTGGAGGGCTATAGTTACTGCACTATCGCCATCATAAGGGATATGCCCTGTCAGCATCTCGTAGAAAATAATCCCCATGGCATAGATGTCACTCTGCACAGTTGCCTTAGAGCCACGAGCCTGCTCAGGTGACAAGTAGTGGACAGAACCCAGCATAGAGTTGGTCTGAGTTAGACTTGTCTCTGCAAAGGCTACGGCAATCCCAAAATCCGTCACCTTAGCCGTTCCATCAGGAGTTAAAAGAATATTTTGAGGCTTTAAGTCACGATGGACAATACCTTTAGTGTGCGCCAAGCGCATCGCTAAGAGAATCTGTCCCATGATACGGACAGCTTCTTCATTTGAGAGGGGATAGTGTTCTTTGATATAGCGCTTAAGATCAAGACCAGCTACATATTCCATAGCTAGGTACTGTTGACCGTCCTCTTCGCCGATATCCGTTATCCGAACGATATGGGGATGATCTAAGTCAGCCATTGCACGCGCTTCACGCTGAAAACGAGCAACAGCAATCGGGTCAGTCTGGTAGTTAGTCCTCAAGACCTTCACAGCTACCTCTTCCCCGTCTAAAATCAAATCCTTGGCCAGGTAGACATCTGCCATACCTCCACGACCAATTTGTTTGATAATCCGATACCGCCCGGCAAAAATCTTGCCGATTTGGATCATTCTGCCGCCTCCTCCTTAATCGAAACAAGGGCAACTGTAATATTATCAAGCCCTCCGGCATTGTTGGCAAAGCGTACCAAAGTGGCCGCCTTATCATCAAGCGAAATATCGCTTGTCACAATATCATAGATCTCACTACCTGAAATCATATTGGTTAGACCGTCGCTATTCATGACCAGATAGTCACCTGCTTCCAAGCTGACAATTCCAAAGTCAGGCTGAATTTCGTCTTTTTGTCCGATAGATTGGGTGATGATATTCTTTTGTGGATGTGCTTCAGCTTCTTCAGGTGTCAATTGACCTGCCTTAAGCAATTCATTGACCAAAGAATGATCACTGGTCAATTGATGGTATTCTTCACCACGAATCAGACCGATACGTGAATCTCCAATATGAGCATAAATAGCTTGATGATCAATAATTGCAAGGGCTTCTAGAGTTGTCCCCATTCCCTTGTAAGCTTCATCACGCCCCATTTGATAAATCTTTTGATTTTCAACTTCTAGATGGTGGGCAAACCATTCGCGAACTTCATTAACGGTGTCAATCTGCGTATCAACCCAGGCAACACCTAAATCAGTTACTGCCATTTCGCTAGCAATATTACCTGCACGGTGTCCTCCCATCCCGTCAGCCAAGATGATCATTGTACGACCGGCACGGTTGACAAAAAGATTGACATAGTCTTGATTATTTGTACGTTTCTGACCCACATCTGTTAATAATGAAATCTCCATTGTGTCAGTTCCTTCCTACTTGGATATCTTGCGAAATTGGCTGATGAAGAATCCATCACTTCCGTATAATTCCGGAGTAATGAGGATACAACCATTTTTCACGATATCCTTACATTCGTGTTCTAGTTTAACCTGCTCGAACTCTGGATGACTTTCTAAAAATGCTTGAACAACTTGAAAGTTCTCTTCAGAGACAATAGTGCAGGTACTATAAGTTATTATACCACCTTTACGTAGCGTTTGACAAACACTACCTAATATTTCCAACTGAATTTCCTGTAATGACGCGAAATCTGCTGTCTCTTTATTATATTTGATATCTGGTTTTCGACGCAATAGACCAATCCCTGAACAAGGGGCATCAACAAGAATCTTATCAAATTGATCCTTACCAAAAAATTCATGCACTTTTCGAGCATCCAGTTTTTGCGTTTGGACACGGTTCGCTACACCTAGTCGCTCTGCATTCTCTTGAATCAAAGTGAGTTTATGGTCGTAGAGATCTAGAGCCGTTACCTGACCTGTCGTCAAATAGGATGCCATATGGGCGGTCTTTCCACCAGGAGCTGCACAAGCATCTAAAACCTGCTCGTCGCCTTGTAACTCTAGTGTCGGTGCAACCAGTTGACTAGACTCATCCTGGATAGTAATAGCCCCTTCAGCAAACAAATCATGGCCTGCAAAGTGCCCCTGTTCCTTAACCAGACCAGCAGGAGATAAAAGAGAATCACTTGCACCAAGCAGAGTTTTGATCTGCTCTTTTCGACTCAAATCGGTCACACGGATACTGGCTTTATTCCGTTGCAAAAGACTTTCAAAAATAGCTTGAGCTCGCTCTTCTCCGTACTCTTCCTTTAGCTTAGAAATCAACCAAACTGGTAAAGAGTATGCAATAGAATCGCGCTTATTTTTACGTTTGATACTGGCAATCTCTGGCAAGCCCTCACGCAAGATACGGCGCAAAACTGCATTGACCAATTTTTCGCTACCCTTCTTACGAGCTTTTGCAATTTCCACTGCCTCATTGACCACTGCATGGTCAGGAATCTTATCCAAGTATTGGAGTTGATAGACGCTCATGAGAAGCAGAACATAGAGCCAGCTATCTAGCTTGTCTCTATCCTCAATAAAGTGAGAAATGTACCACTCTAGTGTGAGTTTTCGAGCTACAGTTCCATAGACCAGCTCTGTCACTAAACCCTTATCTGCAACTGATAGTTGACTTCCCTTGAGGTGTTTATTTAGAGCGATATTGGAATATGCTTCATTGACAAAGACGTCTTCTAGCACCTCTAAGGCTAAACTTCTTGCCGTTTCTACTTTAGTCACCAAATCGTTCTCCTACTGCCAAAGTTCGTCCCACACCGTTGAGGAAGGAAGCAATGTCCATCTTAGGTTTTCCTGCTGGTTGAACTTGCTTGAATGATAAAGCTCCTTCTGCTGTTGCGACGATCAATTCTTTCTTGCCGATGGAGAGTATCTCACCTGGAGTCCCTTGACCATCTACTGGTAGAGCTTCATAGATTTTGAAGCGTTCGCCCTTGAGGAAGGTATGAGCAACTGGCCATGGATTCATCCCACGGATTTGGTTAAAGAGTTGACGATTGGTCTTGTTCCAGTCCAATTTTTCTTCCTCAGGTTTGATATTTGGCGAAAATGTAACCTGACTTGGGTCCTGTGGTTCTGGTTGAATCTCGCCAGCAATGTATGCAGGCAAAGTATCCAAAAGCAGATCACGACCAACAATTGCCAATTTTTCAAACAAAGTTCCTACATTGTCCTCATCTGTAATTGGAATACTGCGACGAGAAATCATGTCTCCCGCATCCATTTCCTTGACCATTTCCATAATGGTTACTCCTGCCTCCTCATCACCCTGAATCAAGGCATAATGAATGGGAGCACCACCACGGTGTTTAGGAAGGAGCGAAGCATGAACATTGACTGCAAAATCCATGCTATCAAGGAGTTTACTTGGGAGAAATTGCCCAAAGGCGGCTGTTACAATCCCATCAGCGCCCAAGTTCATGATAGCTTCCATTTCTGGACTACCTGATAATTTTTCGGGTTGGTAAATAGGAAGTCCTGCCTCTTTGGCAGCTTGTTTAACTGGGGTTTCTTGGATAACTTTTTTACGTCCGACAGCACGGTCTGGCTGAGTTACAACTGCTAGAATCTCATAGCGATCATCTGACAAAAGTCCCTTCAAAACGGTTGCTGAAAAATCGGGAGTCCCCATAAAGATTAATTTTGTCATATCTTCTCCTTCTTATAAAAACTGTTGCGGTTCGTGATCAATACTGAGACGAAGTTCGCTATTTTCCCGTTCTTGTGTCAAGGCCAAGACCTGGTTAAGGGTTGGACCAAGCTCATCTTCTAAACGGTATTTAATTAAAATCTGATAATGATAGAGGTTATGCGTACGAGCAATCGGTTTAGGGGTCGGTCCTAGGATTTTACTAGCATCCGACAAACCAGACCTCAAAATACCCATGACTTGATAAGCACGTCTAAGAACCTCCTCCTCTTTTTTATGAGACAAGGTAATCCCAATAGTGAAATAATAAGGCGGGTAACCCAACTGACGTCTGATACCCATCTCATAGGCATAGAAACCTTCGTAGTCCTGATCCTTGGCAAAACGAATGGCATAATGCTGAGGATTATAGGACTGAATCAAGACCTGTCCTGCTTTCTCAGCTCGACCTGCTCGTCCAGCTACCTGGGTCAAGAGTTGGAAGGTTCTCTCAGAAGAACGGAAATCAGGCAGATTCAAGGCTGTATCCGCATTGAGAACACCAACCAAGGTCACATTTGGAAAATCCAAGCCCTTGGCAATCATCTGGGTTCCTAGCAATATGTCCGCTTCACCATTGCCAAATTGTTCAAGTAGAGCTTGGTGACTGCCTTTTTTACGAGTTGTATCTACATCCATTCGCAGAATGCGAGCCTCTGGAAAGAGTTCAACCAGCTCATCGTAGGCCTTTTGAGTTCCTGTTCCATAGTAACGAATACTGCGACTCTGACAGTTTGGGCAGACATGAGGAATTTCCTTCGAAAAACCACAATAATGACAGTTCATAGTCTTAGTGTCCATGTGGAGCGTCAGAGAAATATCACAGTTTGGACAGGTGTCCACGGTCCCACATTCCCGACACATGACAAAGCTAGAATAGCCACGGCGATTGAGCATGAGAACAACCTGCTCTTTTTTATCCAGTCGATCTTGAATGGCCTCAATCAGTGGTGGTGTAAAGTTTGATGTTTCATTTTGCCCGATATAATCACGAAAGTCAATGAGTTGAACTTCAGGGATACTTGCTAAAGGATTGGCACGTTGAGTTAGGCGTAGATGTTGATAAACACCCTTACCAGCACGCGCACGACTTTCTAGACTCGGTGTTGCAGAACCAAGGACTAATGCTGCTTGATTGTACTGCGCTCGTAAAAGAGCCACATCTCTAGCATGGTAACGTGGATTGCTGTCTTGCTTGTAGCTGGCCTCGTGCTCCTCATCGATAATGATTACCCCTAGATTTTTCAAAGGTGCAAAAATGGCAGACCTAGCACCAACAACTACCTGGGCTTCTCCTCGCTCCACCTTGCGCCATTCATCATACTTCTCACCATTGGACAAGCCAGAGTGGAGAATGGCAACTTTCTCACCAAAACGAGCAATAAATCGCTCGGTCATTTGAGGTGTCAGAGAGATTTCCGGGACTAGAACAATCGCTGTTTTTCCCAAATCCAAAGCCCCTTGGATAATCTGCAAGTAAACCTCCGTTTTCCCACTTCCAGTGATTCCTTGTAAAAGAAAGGGAGGGTGTTTCTTCCCAATCGCTCCAACAACCGCCTCACAGGCTTCTTTTTGTTCTGGATTTAACTCTAAGGATTGGCTAGCCTCAATGTCTTCAAAATAAGCCGCTGAACGTTGGACTTCTTTTTGCACGATGGTGATAGCACCGTGATCCACGAAGAAATTGACTTGTTCGCGTGAGTAATGTTCTAACAAATCAGCCAAAGGAACTGTTTCAGGATGTGCTAATAAATATTCTCGCAGTTCCAATTTCTTCTTGGCACGATTTGAAATTTCTAGCTTTTCTAACTGTTCAAGATGAACTTCAACCCAAGACTGCGTCTTAACCTTCTTCTGATCCACAGCCTGGTACTCTAGTTTTAAAAGCCCTTTTCGAGTCAATCGCATCATCTCAGCCTGCTTTTCTAAGTCTAGAGATGAAAATGCTAGAGACTCCTGTGAACCGAATAAGCGTTCTCTATCTTCTTGACTTAAGCCTTCCAGAGGATAGAGGATCTTATCATAGCTAGAGTTCAAAAATCCAGGGAGCATAGCTTTTAGAATGGAAATTTTGTAGGAGAAGACTGATTTACGTAACTCCTCTGCTAGCCAGAGTTGTTCCTCTGTTAAAACTGGAGAAAAGTCAAGTACCTCGGCAATCTCTTTCAAATCTTCGTCTGCCACATCTGCATCAGATTGAGACTCCATTCCAAGAACAATACCCTGAATCAAGCGATTGGCCTTCCCAAAAGGTACATGAACTCGCATGCCAACTTCCAGCATCCCCTCAAATTCCTCTGGAATCTTGTAGCTATAGGGCTGGTCTGTCTGCATCAAGGGAACATCTACAATGATTTTTGCAATAGCCATATCCTCACCTCCTTCTCTTCTTAAATCTTTTCAATTGAGTGAGTATTCTTGCAATAGAAAAAATAAGATTGAGTCCCCCCAACCTTAAATTTTTTCACCTTCTTCTTTTTCTTTCGCGATTTGCTCTTTGATTTTCTTTTCTTCTTCTTCTTTCAATCGTCTTTCTTCTTCGATACGACGGCGAACAGCTTCGCGTTTTCCTTCTGGATCTGGGTGGATGGTTACATTCCCAGATTCAATCTCTTCCAAGGCACGAAGTGTAGATTTTACAGATTTAAATTCTTGAGTTGGAGGTGCTCCAGCTTCTAATTCGTGAGCACGTTTTGCTTCCAAGATTACGAGTGAATATTTTGATGGTACCTTATCAAGCAAGGTATCGATAGAGGGTTTAAGCATCATTTGTTTGTACCTGTTTTCTAAATTTTATCGAATAGTCGGAGACTTTGGTAGCATATCCTGATAGTGACCAATCACACGGTCCACACGGAAATGTTCTGCTTCAATCACACGTTTTACACGTTCTGCGGCAAGAGGAACATGGTCATTGACAATGGCATAGTCATACTCACGCATCAAAGCAATTTCTTCCTTGGCTTTTTCGATACGCTGAGCAATCACTTCTGCACTATCTGTACCACGGCCTACGAGACGGTCTTGCAATTCTTCCAAATCTGGTGGTGTCAAAAAGATAAAGACAGCATCTGGAACTTTTTTCTTGACCTGAAGAGCTCCCTGCACTTCAATTTCAAGAAAGACATCGATTCCCTTATCAAGCGTTTCATTTACATAAGTCAGAGGAGTTCCATAGTAGTTACCCACATACTCTGCATACTCTAACATTTGCCCTTGACGGATCAATTCTTCAAATTCTTCCCGTGTACGGAAGAAATAATCAACACCATCTACTTCACCTGGACGTTGTGCCCGCGTTGTCATAGATACAGAATATTGAAATTGATTTTCAGAACTCTCAAAAATTTCTCGTCTAACCGTTCCTTTTCCAACTCCTGAAGGACCTGAAAAAACGATTAGTAAGCCTCGGTCTGCCATTATATCTCCTTTGGATAGTTTGTGAAATGACTTGAAAATTTCTGTAAGATTATATATCTAAAGCCATTTCTGCTCGCTACAATCTTTCTATCTAGTGTAACAAAAAAGCAGTAATTTTTCAACTGCTCTTTCTTATTTATTTTGCATAATCAACTGCACGAAGTTCACGAATCACGGTTACCTTGATATTTCCTGGGTAATCGAGATTGTTTTCGATTTTCTCACGAACTTTATGAGATAAGATTGTGACCTTGTCATCCTTGATTTGACCTGGATTTACCATAATGCGGATTTCGCGACCAGCTTGAAGGGCAAAGCTATTTTGAACTCCTTCAAAGCTATTCGCAATTTCTTCAAGGTCATGGAGACGTTTAATGTAGCTTTCGAGTGACTCACTACGAGCTCCTGGACGGGCTGCGCTTAAGGCATCCGCTGCAGCAACGATAACTGCGATCACACTTTCAGGTTCTACATCTCCGTGGTGACTTGCAATGGTGTTGATTACAACTGGATGCTCTTTGTACTTGCGAGCTAACTCGGTACCAATCTCAACGTGGCTACCTTCTACTTCACGGTCAATGGCTTTACCAATATCGTGAAGGAATCCCGCACGACGAGCAAGGGTAGCATTTTCACCAAGTTCGCTGGCCATAATACCAGCCAACTTAGCAACTTCAATCGAATGACGCAAGACATTTTGTCCGTATGAAGTACGGAACTGCAAGCGACCCATGATCTTCATCAAGTCTGGGTGAAGGTTCGGTGCACCAATTTCATAGGCTGCGGCTTCACCATATTCACGAATCTTGTTATCAATCTCTTGACGATTTTTCTCAACCAACTCTTCGATACGAGCTGGGTGGATACGTCCATCCTTAAGCAAGGTTTCCATCGTCATACGGGCAATCTCGCGACGGATAGGGTCAAAACCTGACAAGGTTACCACTTCTGGAGTGTCGTCAATGATAACATCAACCCCTGTCAAACTTTCAAAGGTACGAATATTACGTCCTTCACGACCAATGATACGACCTTTCATAGTATCATCAGGCAGATGAACCGTAGAGTTGGTAGACTCAGCCACATACTCACCAGCAATTCTCTGCATGGCTTGAGACAAGATGTCCTTAGCCAATTTGTCGGAACGTTCCTTAACTTCTTGCTCAGCCTCACGAATGCGACTAGCAATTTCCTTAGTCAAGTTTTCCTCTGTCTGGGCCAAGATAATGTCTTTTGCTTCCGACTGAGTCAGAGTTCCAATACGCTCTAGTTCAGCTTGCTTTTGTTTCTCAATTTCTTCTAGTTGCTCTTCACGTACATCAAGGTTTTTTGCTCTATCAGAAATACTTTGTTCTTTTTGTTCAAGTGTTTTTTCTTTGTTCGTCAAATTGTCATCTTTACGATCAAGACTGCTAGCACGTTCGGTCAAACGACTTTCGATTTGCTTGAGTTCTTGACGTTCTGATTTAAATTCAGCGTCCACTTCTTCACGGTATTTTCTGGCTTCTTCTTTGGCCTCCAATAGTGCTTCTTTTTTAAGAGACTTGCTTTCGCTCTTAGCTTCATTGAGTAATAAATCCGCTTCGCGCTCAGCTTGTCCTCGTAAATTAGTTGCTTCTTGTTCAGCATTTAAAAGCATCAGCTCTGCAGCCTCTTGTGATGATTTCATCTTGACTGAGATGCTGACATATCCAATGACTAAACCAATGATGACGGCAAAAACAACTATAACAATCGCCATAATTTCCATGTTTTTACCTCAATTTATTTGTTTATCCGAATGATATGCATTCTTATACATTCTACCATAAAAAATCATTTTTAACAAACCTTAAATTGAGGTTGTTTTGGACATTTCAAGTCTAAAAATCCTTATTTTCCCTAATAAAATAGGCTATTCTCCCTAAGTAAATTTTTAAAGATTTTTTTAGAAAAAAATAAGTTAAAAAGCCTACCTTTCAGTAGACTCAGTTTGATTCGATTTTAATTGGCACTCGACCAAAATTTTGTTCTGCGATACTTGGGTGTCCCAGTTGATAAATTTGGTCTGCCTTTTGAGTCATAGCATCCCAGGGCTCTTTGCCGATTCGACTAACTAGATGGACCTGGTCTTTCAGAGACTTGAGGTGTTGTCTGCCTTTTTCGGTAAAACCAAGGACATGAATACCTTCTGGAAGGTCACTTTCTCTGGCTTGTACCAAGATATAGGTCAAGAGGCGTCGCACACGCGCCTTGGTGTAGCGTTTGGTAGCAACTGCGTCGACTAATTCTTCAATAGACTGAACTGTCTTTATAGCATCCTTGATGCGCACCGCCATTTCTTGATTGACCTGATAAATGCTAGTTAGGTCAGGATTTGACAAGATTTGATAGCGAAGCAAAGGATAATAATCTTCCCAGTTTACCTTGCTAGCATTTTCAAAAAGGGCAACAGAAGGCATAAAGCGTTCTATGAAATCTTGGTCATTTTGGTGCTGACGAAGAGCTGTCGCCGAGGCAAAGTCCACATCCTTGTCCACAGAATGGTAACCCGCTCCCTGACGTTGAATTGGATGAAGCTTGATCTTTCGCCCCACTACCGCCTTAGCATATGCTAGAGCAAGGACATGATTGGGCGTATCACCAGAAAAATTAAGACCTGCAAATTCCTTCCACATAGCTTGGGTTTTCTGGGGATAAGAAAGAGAATCAGGTAAATTATCCACAAATTTCTCCATCTCTTGACCACGTTCTGAGTATAGGTCAGCAATTTTCTGATAATCCAGAACTTCCTCTGTCCCAAAGGCTAAGGTATCAATTCCCAAACGAGCCAAGATAGCCACTGCACCTTGGCCAAAAAAATCCGCCGCTTGGACACTGACTAAAAAGGGCAATTCCACTACCAAATCCGCGCCATGTTCCAGCGCCATCTGAGCCCGTGTCCACTTATCAACAATAGCCGGCTCGCCCCGCTGCATGAAATTCCCAGACATGGCCACAATTTTCAATCCCTCCGCCTGTTCCAGCAGGTATTTGTGTCCATTATGAAAGGGATTGAACTCCGCGATAATACCTGTGATAGTCATGGTAATCTCCTACTTCTGCGCCACAAAAAACCAACGGGTACTGGTTTCTGTTGGATCCTTATCCTCAAAGTCCGCAAAGAGTTTAAAGGATTTAAAGCCAGCCTGCTCCAGCAGAATATCATAGGTTAAGACTTCATAAGTACGCTCTTCATGGACTTCATCATGACGACTAAAGGAACCGTCTGCTTCCTTGACAAAGAAGGTCAGTTCATGCACGATTGAGTGAGGAGCTTCGTCCTCATAGGTATCCCAAAGCATAGCGAAGTCTTCCGCATTTTCATGATAAGAATAACCTGGGAAGACCTCATCTGTCTGGTAAGTCGAATGCACATCAAAGATAAAGACGCCATCTTCATTGAGGGCATTGTACACTTCCTTAAAGACGTCTCCAACCTCCACTTCATCTTGCATGTAGCAGATAGAGTCCGAATAACAAGTGACAAAATCGTATTTACCAGCCTTAGATAAATCCAGCATATTGCCTTCAATAAAATCAATCTTTTGCTTGGCTGAAGCCGCTCTCTTTTCAGCAATCTTCAACATATCCGCACTCAAATCAAGTCCAGTCACATCAAAACCAGCTTGCGAAAAGCGAACGGACTGGATGCCTGTCCCACAAGCCAATTCCAAGAGTTTCTTTCTGTCCTTGGTTTTAGGCAAATGGCGTAGCGAAAAGTCCGTCCATTTGTCGTATAAACTATCATCCATAACTGCATCGTAAACAGCCGCAAAAATTTCATAAGTCGCCATAATCATGATACCAAGAGCGTCCATGGCAAACACCACTCGCCCTTTACCTTTCAATCAATTTTTCTAAAATAAGCAAATAAAACCCAGTTGACTGCAACTGAGTTCAATTGTAACGCTATAGTCTTTTCGTTTGCTTTTAGTACTAGGCAACGAATTGCAGGCATAACTAGAGTTAGGCAAAATGAGTTAACGCCGTAATAAAAGATAAAGGAAAAGACTATAAAGTTTCTGAGAGATCTACAGAATTAGCCTCATGCCAAAGTTTTTCTAGATTATAGTGGACACGCATTTCTTCTGAAAAGATATGCACAACGACACTGCCGAGGTCTAGCAAGACCCAACCTCCAGCTGCATCACCTTCGACATGGCTGCCTTTAAAGCCTGCTTCCGCTACTTTTTCACGAATATTGTCAGCGATAGCATCCAACTGACGGCTATTCATTGAGCTAGTGATAACAAAGTAGTCTGTCACACTGGTCAATTCTTGTACGTCAAGTGCGAGGATATCCTCGGCACGTTTCTCATCAGCCGCTTTCACGACTAGTTCTAGTAATTCTTTTTCGTTCATTTAGTCCTCTTTCTAGAAAATATGTTTGTAATCTAGGACATCTGCAAAGCGCTCCTCCCAAATGCCCTCATAAAATTCATTTATCGTTTCTGCTGGAATGTCATCGCCATCAAACGTTGTACAAGTTCCTTCTGGAATAATAAGCTGATAGCCATATTCAAAGGCAACCTTGACAGAGGTATCCACACAATATTCTGTCTGCATACCACATAAAACTAATTTTTCAATTCCCTGTTTATCCAAGTATTCTTTTAAACCAGTTTCTTTGAAAATGCTGTTATACTTCTTCTGAAAGACCTTTTCATTAGGTTTTCGACTTAAAAGCTCAGATAACTGCCAATCTTCTGATGTTTGAGCTGCAGAGTTCTCAATATGTTGAACATAGATAATTTCGATATTCTTGCTTCTAGCCTGGTTTTGTAAATAAGAAATTTTTTCCAATAGACTTTTTGTCTGAAACCCAGTTTCCACTAAAATATTCTGAACATCAATGATTATAAAAGCCGTCTTCATTTAGTCCTCTTTCAAATAGTGCACATAGGCGTTATAGGTTTCAAGGGTTTGGGGATAGATGGGGAATCCCTGGTGAGCTAAATGCTCCACTGTGTGGGCTGTCTCGTAGGCCACCGCCTTATTGAGCGATAGTTCAGCAATTTCACGCGCCTCATCTACTCCTGGAAAGGCACGATTGTGCTCGATGTAGTCTGCAACATAGATAACTTTGTCAAGATCCGTCATCTGACTCGCTCCAACTGTATGGATTTCTATTGCACGCAGAATTTCAGAGTCTTGCAAGTTCAAATCTTCCTGAATTTTGTAAATACCGACCATACCATGCCAAACATTATTGCCCCAGTTTTTAAGGTCAGAGTCAAGTTGATATCGATCAATCAAGTCTAGAAACTCTTGATCTGATAGCTTTTTAGCATAGTCATGAAGAAGACCTGCTAGACCTGCTTTCTCGGCATCCACTCCGAATCGTTCTGCAAGTTCAATGGCTGCGCGCTCCACACCCAAACAATGGGTCAACCGCTTCTCGGGTAGAAGCTCTGCCATTTTTTCCAATAATTCCTCACGGGAACAGTTGATATAGTCTTGGTATGCCATCAGTAAAGTCCTTCTTTCTCGATATAGTCTAGCACTGGCTTAGGCAAGAGAAAGTTGGGTGTTCGTCCTTGAGCGATAAAGTCACGCACCATACTAGATGAAATATCCATGAGGGGCACATCCACCCAGATGACTGGATAAGAAGTCCCTGCTTTGTAACGTGGTCGTTGAACTCCCACAAACTGAACTAGTTCCACCAACTCATCAATTCTATACCACTTAGGCAAATAGTCTACCATATCGGCACCGATAATGAAATAGTAATCTGTGTCTGGATTCTTCTCTGTTAGAAGTTTCATAGTGTCGTAGGTGTAAGAAATACCCTTGCGCTCCAGCTCAATTGTCTCAATAGCTAAACCTTCGATTCCATCGATAGCTAATTCAAGCATCTTGAGGCGATGGTGCTCAGGGATGGTTTCCTTTTTATCTACGTGAGGTGGTTGGTATTCGGGCATGAGCAGAACCTGATCCAATCCCAACTGTTGGCGCACTTGATCTGCAACAATCAGATGGGCATTATGAACGGGATTAAAATTTCCACCCAAGATACCGACTTGTTTGCGTTTTTTATCCTTGATTTCTGGCTCTAACTCCACTTTTGTAAAGGGAGTTAATAATTCAATTGCCATAGGTTAATCTCCTTTAGTCTTCTGTAAAAACAGCTTTTGGGAGTATCGTTCTTAGATTTCTTTAACTTTTTTAGAAATCTTGCGATTTTCTTTTTTGCTTGATTGTTTATACAAAATCAAGATGCGTCCGATTTTTTGAACTGTATACACACCGATTTCTTCTTCCAAGATTTCAGCTACTTCGTGGATATTTTCATCTGTGTTTTGCAAGAGAGTAACCTTGATCAATTCACGCGCGTCAAGTGCTTGGCGAACGCTGGTTTTGATTTGGTCGTTGAGACCATTTTTCCCGATTTGGATGATGGGTTTGAGGGTGTGTGCCTGGCTGTTGAGGAAGGCACGTTGTTTTGATGTTAATGACATATTCTTTCTTCCTTTTTTGATAGTTATTTTAGGTGGTGAGGGACGGTCGGAACTAATTTTTCAATGATTTCATCTTTGAAAAATGGATTTCCTGACCTCACAATTGAGCCTAGGTCTCAATTGTGCCCCTTGCCAATCTAAAGATTGGCAATCACACCACGGCAATAACTATCTTTTTATGAGCTCACTTTGTTCGCTCGGTGATTTTATTTTAAATAATTGCTTTTCGTGTGACGACGGCGACGCCTTCTGGTGCCCAGACTGCGACTTTGGCGGTGCCTGTTACACGGATCCAGCCTAGGCCTGAGATGACTAGGTCAGTCTTGTCCTTAATGGTAAATACATGCTGGACTAGTTTTGGAAAATCTTCTTTTTCCTTGCTATTTGGTGGTGTAAGAAGGGTTCCAAGGTGCTTGTCGTAAAAGGCACTAGCTCCCTCTAGCTTGGTACGATGAAGTTTGAGTTCATTGTCAAAGAAGGCTGTAAAACCTTGCTTTTCTCCTGCAATAAAGTCAAAGCGTCCCAATCCACCTAAAAATAGGGTTTGTTCAGGGTTTAGCTGATAGGTTTTTGGTTTGATTTCCTTTTTAGGGCTGACATACTTGAGATTTTTAGCCGTCAAGTAGTGAGCCATCTGGTGACGGTGAATAATCCCCGGCGTATCATAGATATAAGAACCATCATCGAGTGGAATTTCAATCTTATCCAAGGTTGTTCCTGGGAAGCGTGAAGTTGTGATGACGTTCTGGTCACCTGTGATCTCCTGGATGATAGCATTGATAAGGGTTGATTTCCCGACATTGGTCACACCAACTACGTAAACATCACGTCCCTTACGGTAGTGCTCAATCTTATCGATTACTTCTCTGATAGCATGCTTATTTTGGGCAGAAGTCAAGACGACATCGACTGGACGAAGTCCTTCTTCATGGGCACGCTCCATCAGCCACTGGCTAATCTTACCTTGTTTCACTGACTTAGGTAGGATGTCTTTTTTATTTCCAACCAAAAGCACATCATTACCTGACACAAAGCGTGGCAAACCTGGGATAACAGAGCCATTGAAGTCAAAAATATCAATGACATTGACCACCAAGGCATCACTGTCTCCTACCTCGTGCAAGAGTTTGAGGAAATCATCATCTGTCAACTGCACATCTGTAATTTCATTATAGTGACGGAGACGGAAACAACGCTGGCAATAAACTTCTCCAGTTTCCAAACCTTTTTCCAATGCTGACTGAGGTGTAAAACCCAAACCAGTCTTATCTTCCGTCTGAATGGTTGCTCCACAACCAATACAGAGAATTTCTTCCATAGTTAAATTCCTTTTTTATAAGTAAGAGGTCCGTACTTCTCAGTGATTTGCTTCATAACACGGCGCTCACGAGCTCGGTTGATTTGCGTTTTGATAGAATCATGCTGGACCAAGGGTTTGACCAAAATCGAACGAATCCCTGCTCGGTGGGCAGCTCGAATATCTGTCATGAGCTGATCCCCAACCATGACCACTTCGCTTTTCTCATAGTGGAACTCTTTCATCGCTCGATTAATCCCGAAAGTGAAAGGCTTCAAAGCCCAGTAAACATAATCAATTCCAAATTTTTCAACTGCTCGTTGAACACGTTTCTTAGAATTGTTTGAGACTACGATAATGCGAATCCCTGCATCACGAAGGTCGTGCAACCATCGTTTCATCTCTGGAGTCCCGTCAGGGTTATTCCAAGCAATGAGAGTGTTATCTAAATCTACCAAAACAGCTTTTATTCCCTGTTTTTGCAGGCTTTCTACTGTCAAATCATAAACTGCTTCCACAGCAAAATCTGGCATGTAATGTTCAATCGCCATTCTGGCTCCTTCTCTTTTATTTCCTAGTAATTTTTTTCAGCCATTGAGATAAGGCTGCCCATAAAATCAAGCTAGCCATTAAGATATAAATCCAAGCATTTGGCTCTTCTGTAAATGGTAGAGGAACATTCATTCCGAAGAAACCTGTAATAACCGCAAGGACTGCTAGTAATACTGAAATAATGGTCAAAATTGTCAAACTGTCATTCAGGTTATTGTTAAGGATGTTGTTGTAAGAAGCGGAGAGTTGTTGCAAGACTTGAGAAATCAAATCTGTCATAGACACCAACTGATGGGCTTCAATCATCGCATCATCAAACTGCTCTCGTTCAACTTCGTTAAATCTCCGATAAAGAGCATGACCTTGGATATGTTCCAATAGAAGTCGATTTTGTTTTGCTGCAGCTGTCAAGTAAACCATACCAGTCTCCAAGTCAGAGAGGGCGAAAAGATTTTTCTTTGTTGTGGTTTGACGTAGCAAGGCACTAATTTCGTCCTTACTTTTATCCATTTCTTCAATAACAGGATAATAAGCGTTACTAATAATCTCTAAACCGGCAAAGAGAAATTTGTAAATAGAAAGGGACTCATGGCTATTCAGATAAGATAACATTTGATCAATGACATAAGCATTCTTATGGTTACTGATCGTAATCATTCGTTGTTGTTCAACGATAAAGGTCATAGGAATGGCTTCATAGTATTCCTTGTCCCTTTCTAAGTCAAGAACATTATAGATAAAGGTCACAGTCCCATTTTCACGGTTATAGTCCATGTGGGCTCGTTCATTTCTATCCAGAGCATATTCGATAGTTTCTTTATCCAATCCATAGATTTCTGATAAATCTTCAAGATTTTTAATTTTTTCGATATCAAGATTTATCCAGGTACAACCATTTCCTAATTGTTTATCTAAAACCATCATTTCTCCTCTGTCAAACTCCCTCCATTATACCATAAATCAAGGGAAATTTCAGTTCTACTCTTCTCTTGAAAAATTGCTAACCACAGTGATATTACGGTTAGGAACAAAATGGAGAGCTTGGTCTTCGCCTCTTAGTTGAGTAGTTCGAATTCCAACACTAACTACTTTCCCCGATACAGTAATGGGACCATTTGTCAAAACGACCTCATCTCCCACATCCAACTGACGTTCAAAGAGAATAAAGAAACCATTGATGACATCCGAAAGGAAACCTTGTGCTCCCATACCGATAGCCACCCCAGCAATCCCAGCCCCAGCAAGCAAGCTAGAGACAGGCAAACCTAGAATAGATAAAATACAATAAATCAAGAAGAAATAAAGCGTGTAGTTAAAAATATTCTCAAGCAAACGAGAAATGGTCTTCTGTCTACCTGCATCTCGATTTGAAAACTTAAGTGAAGGTTTAACAATCTTTCGTACAGCAACATGGAGGAACTTTTTAGCTATATAAAATAGAAGGATAAGAAGTAGAAGAGAAATCACCTTGGTCAAGAGATTTTCTAAAACAGTTGTTACATCTAATTTATCCAGATAACGTTGAAAAAATTCTTGCATATAAAACTCCTTTTCTATTCATTATACCATAAATCCTCCCTCGCTATCCTTTTCATAAATATTCATTTATTCCAACAAAACTTATAACTCACTTGCTTTTCAAGCATATTTATACTATAATCATAAACAATACACAAAAAAGGAGACCTCTATGAAAAGAATCATTCGTGCTTGGAACAAAACAAATCTTATCAAACGGATTGGGATTGGAATGACCTTGGGAGCTATTCTAGGTCTACTCGTTCCTAATCTTACTGGCATCGGTTTATTGGGAGATTTATTTGTAGGAGGACTAAAGGCCATCGCTCCTATCCTGGTTTTTGCTTTAGTCGCTAATGCCCTTTCCCAACACCAGAAAGGCCAAGATAGCAATATGAAAAAAGTCATTTTCCTCTATTTGCTGGGGACTTTTGCTGCGGCTCTTGTAGCAGTTTTGGCTAGCTTTCTCTTCCCTGTTCAGATGGTCTTGAGTAGTGCTAGTACAGAAGTTACTCCTCCAGACGGCATCGGACAAGTCCTCAGTAATCTCCTACTGAAAATAGTGGACAATCCTGTCAACGCCATCATCGAAGCTAACTATATCGGAATTTTATCTTGGGCTATCGTCTTTGGAGTTGCCATGCGTGAAGCTAGCAAAAATAGCAAGGAGCTACTCAAAACAATGGCCAGTGTGACTTCAAAAATCGTCGAATGGATCATTAACCTTGCGCCATTTGGTATCCTCGGGTTAGTCTTCGAAACCATCTCTGGCCAAGGTATTGCGAGTTTAGCAAATTACGGAATCTTACTCGGACTTTTGATTGCCACTATGGTTTTCGTTGCCCTAGTGATCAATCCTCTGATTGCTTTTCTCTTTATCAAGAAAAATCCTTATCCACTTGTTTGGAAATGTTTGCGTATCAGTGGAGTCACAGCCTTTTTCACTCGAAGCTCAGCTGCTAATATCCCTGTTAATATGAAACTCTGTGAGGATCTAGGGCTTAATCCAGATACCTATTCTGTCTCTATCCCACTTGGTTCAACTATCAATATGGCTGGTGCTGCTGTTACCATCAACATCTTAACCCTAGCAGCTGTCAATACCCTTGGAATCTCAGTTGATTTTGCAACAGCCTTTGTACTAAGTATCGTTGCAGCCATCTCTGCCTGCGGTGCTTCAGGAATTGCTGGAGGTTCTCTCCTACTTATCCCGGTTGCTTGCAGTCTCTTTGGGATTACCAATGATATCGCTATGCAGGTTGTAGGTGTAGGTTTCGTCATCGGTGTTATCCAAGACTCTTGCGAAACAGCCCTCAACTCTTCAACAGATGTCCTCTTTACAGCAGTAGCCGAATTTTCCTCTGCTCGCAATAAATAATCAAGGCAAGCCTATTTAGGGCTTGTTTTGTCTGGTTTCTATCATTTATTATAGGAAATGTCTCATGTCTATCACTCAACGTACTTTTAAACTCGTTCTGGCGACCTGTTTGGCCTGTGTTCTAGCCTACTTTCTGGATTTATCTTCAGCAGTGTCCGCTGGTATCATTGCCCTATTGAGCTTATCGGATACCCGTCGAAGCACCATTAAGCTAGCTCGCAATCGTTTATTTTCAACCCTTCTTGCTCTTTTCATTGGTGTCCTTTCCTTTCACCTGACTGGCTATCACATCTGGAGTTTTGGTCTCTATTTGGCCCTCTATGTCCCTCTAGCCTATAAATTGGGCTGGGAGATTGGCATTACCCCGAGTAGTGTCCTGGTCAGTCATCTCTTGGTTCAGAAGTCTACATCACCAGAACTGCTAGTGAATGAACTCCTCCTATTTCTGATCGGTACGGGATTCGCCTTGACTGTCAATCTTTACATGCCTTCTCGGCAAGAAGAAATCCATCTCTACCATCTAAAGGTAGAAGAAAAACTCAAACACATCCTACAACGTTTTGAATATTATCTTGGGAAGGGCGATGGTCGTAACCGTGCCCAACTCGTTGAAGAACTGGATCAGCTTCTTGAAGAAGCTCTCAAACTGGTCTATCTTGATCACTCTGACCACCTCTTTCATCAGACCGATTATCATATCCACTATTTCGAAATGAGACAGAGACAGAGTCGCATTCTTCGTAATATGGCCCAGCAAATCAACACCTGTAATCTAGCCGCAAGCGAAAGCCTAATCCTTGCCCAGCTATTCGCTAAAATTGCAGATCAACTCAGTCAAACCAATCCTGCCAACGATTTATTGAATGATATTGAAAGCTACCTGCAGGTATTTCGCAATCGTAACCTCCCTAAAACAAGGGAAGAATTTGAAACGCGCGCAACCTTACTTCAACTCCTGCGCGAATTGGAAAACTTTATCCAACTGAAAGTTGACTTCTATCAACGCTATTCTGAAGAAAAAAGCAATCTATCTTCTTAATCAAAAAAACTTCTATTAGCCAACTCGTTGCTAATAGAAGTTTTTGTTATTTTAGGATTCGAATTGATGACTAATGTTTTTTTCGAATCGACATGAGACTGATATCTCGCAAACTAAAGTAAGTAAGGACCAGCATGGCTACTGTAATAAAGAATTCTGTTGGTAGCTGAAAGATTTGCAGGATGGACAACATAAGCAAAATCACGAGGGAAACGAGACCAAAAACAAGAATTACAATATTAACCGTTCCCTTGATACTTTGAGGTGTCGCAAATATATAGAGTAAGAGTAATAAAATCCCTATGATTAAATAGACCATTTTCTGCTCTTTCTAGCTCTTATTCAGCTGATTTTTTCTTTTTGTTTGCTTTCTCACGCTCTGCCTTGTTAAGGATTTGTTTACGCAAACGGATAGATTCAGGCGTTACTTCCATGTATTCATCGTCGTTCAAGAACTCAAGTGATTCTTCAAGAGTCAAGATACGAGGAGTCTTGATAACCGCTGTTTGGTCCTTAGTTGCTGAACGAACGTTGGTCATTTGTTTCGCTTTCGTAATATTAACAGTCAAGTCATTTTCACGAGAGTTTTCACCGATGATCATTCCTTCGTAAACCTCAGTACCTGGGTTAACAAAGATTGTTCCACGTTCTTCGATAGACATGATAGAGTATGTTGTTGCCTTACCTGTATCAATAGAAACAAGGGCACCACGGTGACGTCCACCGATTTCACCTGGAATCAATGGCAAGTATTGGTCAAAGGTATGGTTCATGATACCGTAACCACGAGTCATTGACAAGAATTCAGTTGAGTATCCAATCAAACCACGCGCTGGAACAAGGAAGACCAAACGAGTTTGACCATTACCAGTTGAAATCATATCCAACATTTCACCTTTACGTTCAGAAAGGCTTTGGATAACAGATCCTTGGTATTCTTCTGGTGTGTCGATTTGAACACGTTCAAATGGCTCACATTTAACTCCATCGATTTCTTTTACGATAACTTCTGGACGAGATACTTGAAGCTCATAGCCTTCACGACGCATTGTTTCGATAAGGATTGACAAGTGCAATTCCCCACGTCCTGAAACCGTCCATTTATCTGGTGAATCAGTTGGGTCAACACGAAGGGAAACGTCTGTTTGCAATTCTGCTTGAAGGCGCTCTTCTACCTTACGAGAAGTTACCCATTTACCTTCTTTACCAGCAAATGGTGAGTTGTTGACCAAGAAGGTCATTTGGAGTGTTGGTTCATCGATATGAAGAACTGGAAGAGCTTCAACTGCATCTGTTGGAGTAATAGTTTCACCAACGAAGATATCTTCCATACCTGATACGGCAATCAAGTCACCTGCCTTGGCTTCTTGAATTTCACGGCGTTCCAAACCAAAGAAACCAAAGAGTTTTGTGACACGGAAGTTCTTAGTTGTACCATCAAGTTTAGAAAGGGTAACTTGGTCCCCAACCTTTACACTACCACGGAAGACACGTCCGATACCGATACGTCCTACGAAGTCATTGTAGTCAAGAAGTGACACTTGGAATTGAAGAGGCTCATCAGAGTTATCAACCGGAGCTGGAATGTGATCGATAATCGTATCAAATATTGGCGCCATAGTCTTTTCTTGATCTGCTGGATCATCTGACAATGAAGATGTTCCGTTGATCGCTGACGCATAAACGACTGGGAAGTCAAGCTGGTCATCATCCGCACCAAGCTCGATGAAAAGTTCCAAGACTTCATCTACTACTTCTGCTGGACGAGCTGATGGCTTATCAATTTTGTTAACCACAACGATAGGCACAAGGTCTTGTTCCAAGGCTTTTTTCAATACGAAACGAGTCTGTGGCATAGTTCCTTCGTAAGCATCTACGACCAAAACAACACCGTCAACCATTTTCATGATACGTTCAACTTCTCCACCGAAGTCCGCGTGTCCTGGTGTGTCCATGATGTTGATACGAGTTCCGTTGTAGGCAACTGCTGTATTTTTCGCAAGGATAGTGATTCCACGCTCTTTCTCAATATCGTTTGAGTCCATTGCACGCTCAGCTAACTCTGTACGCGCGTCAAGAGTTTCAGATTGTTTCAACAATTCGTCAACGAGGGTCGTTTTACCGTGGTCGACGTGGGCGATAATCGCGATATTACGGATATCTTCTCTTAATTTTGTCATGATTTCCTCTATTGTATTCAAAAATTTATTTTCTAACTGAACGATTATACCACAATTTTAAGCAAATGACTTAATTCAAGTAAGTGTAAATGTTTTCAAAAGAAAATTCATTCCTTCTCTTTTCTTTTCAAAAATCCCGACTTGTGATAAGATAGGCTGGTATGCGTTTAGATAAATTATTAGCCCAAGAAAAAATCAGTCGAAAAGCCATGAAACAAGCTCTTCTGAAAAAAGAAATCTTTGTAGATGGACTCCCTGCAAGTTCCTTTGCACAGAATGTTGATACCGGGTTGCAAGAGCTGATTTTCAAAGATAGAAAAATCCAAGGATATGAACACACCTACCTCATGCTCCATAAGCCAAATGGAGTCGTGACTGCAAGCAAGGATAAGAAACTCCCAACGGTCATGGACCTCCTTCCTCAGCATCTCCAGTCAGAGCAACTCTACGCCATCGGTCGTCTGGATCGAGATACGACGGGGCTCCTTCTCTTAACGGATAATGGACCTCTAGGTTTTCAACTCCTCCATCCTCAATATCATGTCAATAAAACTTACCAAGTAGAGGTCAATGGGCCACTAACTTCCGACCATATTCAAGAATTTAAAGATGGGATTGTTTTTCTTGATGGAACTGTTTGTAAACCTGCTCAGCTTGAGATTCTATCTTCAAGCCCTGATCTCAGCCGAGCCACCATCACCATCTCTGAAGGGAAATTTCATCAGGTCAAGAAAATGTTCCTCTCAGTTGGTGTCAAGGTCACTGCTCTCAAACGAGTTCAGTTCGGGGATTTCCTATTAGACCCTGAACTAGCAGAAGGTGATTGCCGACTTCTAAACAAAGAAGAATTACAGGTTATTAAAGCTTACTTAGAAAACAGTGGATAAAACAAAAAAAGCTTTAAACAAATAAAGCTTTTTAAAATCTTCTTTAGCGTATAAATACCATGACACCTAAAATAAAGTGAAGTGCAGAAATTACAATCCCTAGGATGGACAGATTTTTCTCTCTCTTATAGTCTAGGCCAGATTCTTTTTGATGTGAGTTAGCTAAGACTAGACCAATAATCCCCAAAATCAAACTTACCACCGGCGAAAGCAAACCAAGAATGATAGACAAAATACCTAAAACAAGTGACGCTTTTTTCTTTTCTTGCATATTCTAAAAACTCCTTAAACTCATACAAATGAATAATACTATAAAAATTAGCTTTATCAATTGGATAAAACAAAAAAAGCTTTTAAAGATAAAGCTTTTTTTGTTAGAATCCTGATTAGTGCATCATTAAGATGAGCCCTGCAACCCAGTTAACTACAGAAATTACAATCCCTACGATATTAAGAATTCGTTCTGTTTTGTAATCAAGCTCAGATTCTTTTTGATGTGAATTAGCCAAGACTAGACCAATGATCCCCAAAACGAGACCTACGATTGGAGATAGCAAACCAAGGACGATAGATAGGACACCTAAAACAAGTGATGGTTTTTTCTTTTCTTTCATCTTCAAAAACTCCTTAAATTTTATACTAACAATTATACCATAAAAAGCCAAGACTTTATATTAAACATATGTGACAAGATTTTTCACATTGTTAATTCGATTTCACCTTCCCTGTCCAAGAATCCAATCCGTAAGAGAGGATATAGATTTCTGAGAAACCTTGTTTTTTCAAGAAAAGTGCTGCGTTTGTGACACGTTGCGCACGTTGGTTTTCATAGAGAAGGACAGGTTTATCCTTGCGAAGAGCTGCAAGACTTGTCTTCAATTGATTTGAAGGGATATTACGAGCTCCGAGGATATGTTTTCTATGAAAATCAGCTGGATCACGCAAATCAATCAACTGACCTGTACGAATTAAAGACTCAAACTCTGCATTGTCTACAATTTTCGCTGCACGACGAATGCGAAGATAGTTATATCCCATCCAAGCCAACATCGCTATAATAAGTCCCCATAATACCCAAGTTACCATATTACTTAATCTCCATTTTTTTCTAAATAGTCTAATTCTAGTTTGTGCTCTCTGCGAAGAACAGCCTCCGCTTCAAGATAATCCAGCTTGTCCATCAAGCCTGCATCATAGATTCGAGATAGCTCGATCTTCATCAGTTCAATGTCATAGAGACGTTTTCCCATATAGACAATGATACCAAACTGTTTGAGAAATTGTTGCACATCGTAGAGTGTTTTCATAGCTTTCAT
The DNA here is from genome assembly GCF_000259525.1 of Streptococcus sp. SK140. Lineage (NCBI taxonomy): Bacteria > Bacillati > Bacillota > Bacilli > Lactobacillales > Streptococcaceae > Streptococcus > Streptococcus sp. SK140. Next base: position 140,334 of record NZ_AJML01000021.1, read on the forward strand.
TTTAGCAAATAATCAGAGTTTTTTCAATAGTTCCCTAATAGTTCGGGGTAGGTTTCCTTTTTTCACTATTATCTGAATTTCTTTACACTATGACAAAGAAGAAATCCTAGAGTCATTCCAACGATATTTTGCATGAGATTTGGGATGATTTCTGGAATAGCTGCTCCCCAACCATTCATCCAAGCTGATGCCAAGGCATAACCAGCTACCATGAATAAAGTCGCTAAGACTAAGCCTAGCCATTGCCATTTCCCTTTAAAACCTGCGAAATAGCCTTGGAAACCATGGTTAATTAAGCTAAAAATCATCCACTGAGGGTAGCCTGAAATGAGATCAATAAGAAATCCTGCTAAACCTCCAACAACGGCCCCTTCACGACTGCCAAAGTAAAAGGCTGTGAAGAAGACTCCAACGTCCAAAAGTGTTAGAAACCCAGTTGGTGTCGGGATTTTTATAAAATACCCCAATACGACAGAACTAGCTGCCAAGATGGATACTAGGGCAATTTTAGTTGTTTTGGTTTGCTTCATATTGTCTCACTCCATATTGATCTGCTTGTGCAATGGCACGGTAAACAAAGGCTTTGGAAGTTTCAATTGCTGGTAATAGTTCCTCTCCCTTGACTAACTGACTGGCAATACTAGATGCAAAGGTACATCCTGCACCAGCATTTTGTCCTTGGATGACTGGATTTTCAAGGATTGTGAAATTCTCCCCATCATAAAAGACATCCACAGCCTTATCCTGACTGAGGCGATTTCCACCCTTGATAATCACTGCTGGTGCACCCAAGTCATGTAATTTCTGCGCTACAGCCTTCATATCTTCCAGACTTTCAATCTTTTGGTCTGCAAGTAACTCTGCCTCAGGAAGATTCGGAGTAATCACTGATACATAAGGGAAAAAGCGAATCAACTCTTGACAGAGCTCGCTGACTGCAACGTCGTGCGTTTCCTTACAAACCAATACAGGGTCCAAGACGACAGGAACTCCTGATCTTTCCTTGATGAAATTCAAAGCTCTCTCAGCAACACCGACTGTCGGCAAGAGACCAATCTTAATCCCTCCAAAGTCTACACTTTTCAGGCTATCCAACTGTTGTTGGAAAATAGTCTCATCCGTCGGAAAGACTTCAAAACCATTTTCTGTCAAAGCAGTCAAGCAGGTCATGGCTACAAATCCATGCAAACCATTCAAAGTATAGGTGGCAAGGTCAGCAGCTAATCCACCACCACTAAAAATATCATTTCCTGAAAGTGCTAAAATACGATTATTCTTCATAACGAATCTCCTTCAAATACAAACCATTAGACGCTGCAGTTGGACCTGCCAACTGTCTGTCTTTTTTCTCTAAGATGAGGTCAATCTGTTCAATCGGCATACGGTTGTTGCCAATTTTCAGCAGGGTTCCAACCATATTTCGAATCTGCTTATAGAGGAAACCATTGCCTGAGAAGGTAAAGGTCAAGAACTGCCCTGTTTCATCAACCCTAAGACTAGCTTCCGTGATCGTTCTTACCTTGTCTTCCACACTAGTTCCTGAGGCTGTAAAACCAGTAAAGTCATGTGTTCCCTCTAGTTTTTTTACAGCAAGCTGCATCCGCTCCACATCAAGTGGATAGGGATAATGAGTTGCATAATGGCGACGCATAGGATTTTTAGGACGTCCTCTATCCACGATAAACTCGTAGGTCTTGCTATGCTTAGCATAACGGCAATGAAAATCGTCAGCCACTATCTCAATCGAAATCACATCGATATCTTCAGGACTTTGGGTATCGAGAGCAAAACGAAGTTTTTCCTCATCCATCTGATAGGGAAGGTCAAAATGGATGACCTGACCTAAAGCATGAACGCCACTGTCCGTTCGCCCAGCGCCATGAATGGTAATGGCTTGTCCCTTATTTAATTTTGTTAAAGTTTTTTCAATTTCCTCTTGGACACTACGCGCGTGAGGTTGCCGCTGGAAACCCGCAAAAGCGTAGCCGTCATAAGAAATTATAGCTTTATATCTCGTCATGTATCTATTTTATCAAGAAAATTTCTCTGCAACAAGTTTGAGAATTAAAAATTGTAAGGGGACAATTTCTAGTGTAATTTAGTTCTTACCTAGATTTTCTCATTATGTATTTACGTTCTGGAACTTCAATGGTTTGAACAATTTCAAATCCCTCTTTTTGGTAGAGGTCTCTAGCTATTTGATTTGACTCAAAAACCGTTAGGGAAATACTCTCAATTTCTTCATTTTCAAACATTTCTTGAACGAAACCTTGGAAAGTTTTCCTACCTATTCCTTTTCCCTGCTTCTGTGGAGCTATGAGAAATCTTCCGATATGAAGATTTTTATCTTCTAATTTGATTTTCTGGATGATGCCTACAAACTCTTCTCCAGCAAAAATGGAAAAAATCCCTTCTAGTTTTTGTAAGGATTGGGCAATCAAGGGATAAGAAATCTTTGGTCCCATCCATTGCTTCTGAAAACTTTCTCCCAAAGCATTAGACCACTGACAAATGAGTTGGGCATTTTCTGACTGAAGTCCTTTTTCAAAGTGAATTTTCATATTTGTTCCTAAAACTTCTCCTATATCCAACTATTATACTCTTTCTCTTATTTTTTCCGAATAAATAAGTATGATTCATCTTTATTTTTTTCTTGTTGGAACGATTCTTGCTTCCTTTCTAGGCTTAGTCATCGATCGCTTCCCTGAACAATCCATCGTCTTTCCTGCAAGTCACTGTGATTCTTGTCAGACTCGCTTGAGACCACTAGATTTGATTCCGATTGTTTCTCAAGTAGTCTATCGCTTTCGCTGTCGCTATTGCAAGGCTCGCTATCCTGTTTGGTATGCCCTCTTTGAGTTGTGCTTAGGACTGCTCTTTCTAGCTTTCTCTTGGGATTTTCTAACTTTGGGGCAAGTCATCCTAATCAGCGCTGGTCTGACCTTGGGCATCTACGACTTTCGCCATCAGGAGTATCCTTTACTGGTATGGATTTTCTTTCATCTACTTCTAATGGCTTGCTCTAGTTGGAATCTAATCATGGCTTTTTTCTTGATTCTTGGAATCATTGCTCATTTCATCGATATCCGCATAGGGGCAGGAGATTTTCTCTTTCTATCTTCTTGTGCCCTAGTTTTTACACTTACAGAAATACTGATTCTCATTCAATTTGCTTCTTCAACCGGCATTCTAGCCTTTCTCCTGCTAAAGAAAAAGGAAAGACTTCCTTTTGTGCCTTTCCTCTTACTGGCTGCTTGTGTGATTATTTTTGGTAAGCTACTGCTTCTCGGATAAAGTCAGCGATTTCTGCTATTTGTCCTTCATGTAGAGCTTTAACAATCTTGGAACCGACGATAACACCATCAGAGACCGCATTGAAACGTTCCACATCAGCCTGAGTGGATACACCAAATCCTGTTAAAACTGGAATGTCAGCCACTTGATGAAGTTGGGACAAGTGCTTGTCCAAGTCATCTCGGTAATTTCCTGATTTCCCTGTCACCCCATTGATAGCAACGGCATAGACAAATCCTTCTGCCCCTTCAATGAGTTCCTTTTGACGCTCAATTCCTGTCGTCAAGCTGACTAAAGGAATCAAAGCAATGTCTGTTTCCGCCAAATATGGCTCTACAAAGTTGGCGTGCTCATGAGGGAGGTCTGGTATAATCAAACCTTTGACTGCTGTATCAGCAAGGTCTTTAACCAATTTCTCCACACCGTACTGAAAGAGGGGGTTAAAGTAGGTCATGATGACAAGCGGAATTTCTGTTTCAATGGTTTTCAAAGTTTCAACCAAAGCCTGGGTAGAGGTTCCGCGAGCTAGACTGCGCAAGCCTGCTTCTTCAATAACAGGACCATCTGCAACCGGGTCCGAGAAAGGAACTCCTACCTCAATGGCAGACACACCCAAATTTTCTAAAAAGTGAATTGTTTCACCGAGACCATCTAATCCTTTTTCGTGATCTCCAGCCATAATATAGGGGACAAAAATTCCCTTTCCAGTTGCTTTAATAGCGTTCAGTTTTTCTGTCAGTGTCTTAGGCATGAGCTTCTCCCTTCTTTGCTGCGTCTGCTTCCAAGCGGTCTTTAACTTGAACTACATCCTTGTCTCCGCGACCTGATAGACAGACAATCATAGACTTGTCTGGACCAAGTTCTTTGGCTAATTTCACCGCAAAGGCGATAGCATGACTAGATTCCAAAGCTGGGATAATCCCTTCCACACGTGACAAGAGTTGGAAACCTTCCAATGCTTCCTCATCTGTCACAGGCACATAAGTCGCACGCTTGATATCGTGGTAATGAGAATGTTCTGGACCGATACCTGGGTAGTCCAAACCTGCTGAGATAGAGAAGGCTTCTAAGATTTGTCCATGGGCATCTTGGAGCACATCCATGAGCGAACCGTGGAGAACACCTGGTCTACCCTTGGTCAAGGTAGCTGCGTGATGCTCTGTATCCACACCAAGTCCTGCCGCTTCAGCTCCATACATAGCTACAGATTCATCTTCCACAAATGGATGGAAGAGACCGATAGCATTCGAACCACCACCAACACAGGCAACTAGCGCATCTGGTAGATTTTCACCTGTCAATTCACGGTACTGTTGTTTAGCTTCTCGACCAATGACACTTTGGAAATCACGAACAATTTCTGGGAAAGGATGAGGTCCCAAGGCAGAACCAAGGATATAGTGGGTATCATCGATATTTGCTACCCAAGAACGAAGGGCTGCATTGACCGCATCCTTGAGCACGCGCGAACCATCTGTTACAGCTTTCACCTTGGCTCCCAAAAGTTCCATACGGAAGACATTGAGGGCTTGGCGTTTAACATCTTCCTCACCCATATAGATAGTACATTCCATGTTGAAAAGAGCTGCAGCTGTTGCAGTTGCCACACCGTGCTGACCGGCACCAGTTTCAGCGATAATTTTCTTTTTGCCCATGCGTTTAGCGAGAAGAACTTGTCCCAAGGCATTGTTAATCTTGTGTGCACCTGTATGGTTGAGGTCTTCACGTTTGAGGTAAATCTTGGCTCCACCAATATGCTGGGTCAAGTTTTTTGCGTAGTAAAGAGGTGTTTCACGTCCTACATACTGGCGCAAAAGTTGGTTTAACTCTTCTTGGAAACTTGGATCTGCCTGACTTTCACGATAAGCTTCTTCCAACTCCAATACTGCTGTCATCAATGTTTCTGGGACAAAACGTCCACCGAATTTTCCGTAAAATCCTTCTTTATTTGGTTCTTGATATGCCATGTTTTACCCTCTCTATAAATCTTCTTATCTTTTCATGATCTTTTTGTCCGTCTGTCTCTACCCCACTTGATACATCTACTGCAAAGGGAGTAAAGTGTTGAATTGCTTCTTCTACATTGGCTTCATTTAGCCCACCTGCGATGAAGAAAGGCTGAGATAGATCTTTCGTATCCAGTTGACCCCAGTCAAAGGTCTGACCACTTCCTGCCACAGGTGCATCAAAGAGTAGATAATCTGCCTGAGAACTTGGCACGTGACCATCTCCACCCACCTGTACTGCCTGAATGCTAGTACAAGGTAAATTCTCAAACAAATCATCCGCCACCTGGCCATGAATTTGGACTAAGTCTAAATCGACCTTTTCAATCGCTTCTAGTAATTCCTCCCGACTTGGTGAAACAAATACGCCAACCTTTTTTACATTTGTAGGAATAATCTCAGCCAGCTTTGCTGCTTGTCCCAAGGTCACTTGTCTTTTGCTAGGAGCAAAGACAAAACCGATGTAGTCGGCCCCTGCTGACACAGCTGTTTCTACCGCTCCTTTGGTCGATAGTCCACAAATCTTAACCTTTGTCAATCTGCAACTCCTTGATTCTCTGGGCTACATCTTCTGCCTGCATGAGGGCTGTTCCTACCAAAATTCCGTTAAAGTAGGGGGCAACTCGTTTCGCATCTGCTTCTGTAAAAATAGCAGATTCAGAAATGTACAAGCAATCGTCCTTAAAGTATTGGGCCAAGTCTACACTAGTCTGCAAGTCAACTTCAAAGGTAGTCAAATTACGATTATTCACACCGATAATTTGAGCTCCAAGGCGGTGGGCTACTTCTAGCTCTGCTAGATTATGAGTTTCCACTAATACTTCTAGACCAATCTCTGTCGCATAGTCATACAGTTCCTTGAGGCGTTCTTCTGATAAAGCCGCTACGATAAGCAAGATAACTGTCGCACCTGCATTGCGAGCACGGATGATTTGCTTTTCATCGATGATAAAGTCCTTGTTCAGTGTCGGAATCTGTACTTGATTGGAAATCTCACGAAGATAATCCAAATGACCCTTGAAAAAAACTTCATCTGTCAATACAGAAATCATAACAGCGCCGTTAGCCTCGTAAGTCTGGGCCTGTTGAACGATATCCACATCCAGATTGATATCACCCATACTTGGACTCGCCTTCTTGACCTCCGCAATGATTTGCAGACGTTCTTGATGGTTTTTCAAATATTCAGCTAAGCGATAGCTTGCTCGCAGGGGCTGAAGCTCCTCTCGCTCCATCTTTTCAACTTCACGTGCCTTCTGCTCTAAGATACGTGACAAAAATTCCTGACTCATTTTTGGTACTCCTGTAATAGTCTGAGTTTTTCAAGGGCCTTACCACTAGCAATCACTTGACGTGCCATTTCAACTCCGTCCTTGATACTGTCTGTTTTACCATTGGCGTAGAATCCTAGACCAGCATTTAAAACGGTTGTTTCCAAGAATGGACTTGGTTCGTTATTAAGAACACTGACAAGGATGGCTGCATTCTCATGAGCATTTCCCCCACGAATGTCCTCAATAGCAATGCGTTCCATTCCCAAATCTTCTGGGGTAAAGGTTGACAAAGTGATTTCACCATTTTCAAGAAGGGCAATGCTGGTAGTCCCATTCAAACCAGCTTCATCCAATCCTTCTGGACCAGCTACTACAATGGCACGTTTGCGGCCCATATTTTTCAAGACCTGAGCAGTACTTTCCAGAAGTTCTGGGCGACTGATCCCTAGAAGCTGTGTTTCCAAGACCATTGGGTGAATCAGTGGGCCTGTCAAATTCATGATGGTTGGAATTCCCAACTCCAAGCGTGCTGGCATGATATATTTCATAGCTGGGTGCATGTTTTTGGCGAAGAGAAAGACAATACCTGTTTGATCAAATACCTTACCCAATTGTGCTGGTTTGAGGTCAATATTGATTCCCAAAGCTTGCAAGACATCTGCCGAACCAGATTTAGAAGAGATGGAGCGATTGCCATGTTTGGCCATGTGGATGCCACCACCTGCCAAGACAAAGGCTGCAGTTGTAGAAATGTTGAAGCTAAATGACTTATCTCCACCCGTACCGCAATTATCCATAGCATCTTGAATGTTGGTTGGAATGTGTTGAGCATGTCCTCTCATAACTTGGGCGAGGGCTGTTCTTTCTTCAGGTGTTTCTCCCTTCATCTTGAGGGCTAACAGTAGTGAAGCGATTTGTGCTTCCGTCACACGTCCTGTTACGATGCGTTCAATCACATCTGTCATTTCAACACTTGATAAATCTTCAAAGTTCGCTAATTTTTCAATAATTTCTTTCATTTTGTGTTCCTCACTTTACAACTTTCTCGATAAAATTCTGAATAGAAGATAGGCCATCTGGCGTTCCAATACTTTCTGGATGATACTGCAAGCCATAAATCGGAAGAGTTTTGTGTTGGATCCCCATAATGGCTTGGTCATCTGTCGAACGAGCTGTCACTTCAAACTCTTCTGGCATCTCTTCAATTAAAATACTGTGGTAACGCATGACTGGACGATTATCCTCGATTCCTTGATAGAGAACTGAAGGAGTCTCAAATCGAATCTGGCTTTGTTTACCGTGCATAACTTTAGGAGCCAAACCCAACTTACCACCGAAGACTTCTGCGATGGCTTGGTGCCCTAAACAAATCCCTAGAATCGGTTTCTTACCTGCAAAATCACGAATCATTTCTTCCATCTTCCCAGCATCAGCTGGCCAACCTGGGCCAGGAGAAAAGACCAGTCCATCTGCCTTTGTAGCTTCTTCATAAAGAGTTGGATCATCATTTCTCAAAACCTGAACTTCTGCGAAATTCCCAATGTATTGAGCCAAGTTATAGGTAAATGAATCATAATTATCAATCAATAAAATCATGGTCTTAGTTCTCCCATTCTAGTCATAGATTTAGCTTTGTTAATGGTTTCCTGGTATTCATTCTGAGCGATGGAATCATAAACAATTCCTGCACCAGCCTGTACATAGGCTGTTTTATTTTTAAGAATCATGGTTCGAATAGCAATGGCAAAGTCCATATCTCCAGTTGCTGAAAGGTAGCCGATAGCTCCGGCATAAACGCCTCGTTTCTCTGTTTCTAATTCATAAATGCGTTTCATAGCACGAATCTTAGGGGCCCCAGAAACTGTTCCTGCAGGAAGAGTCGCTTTCAAGGCATCCATGGCAGTCAGTTCTGGAAGCAAACGTCCTTTAACCACGCTGGTCAAATGCATGACATAGCGGAAAAGTTCCACTTCCATATACTTGGTTACTTGGACACTTGCTGTTTCAGCAATTCGACCGATATCATTGCGTCCTAGATCCACTAGCATTCGGTGTTCTGCCGTTTCCTTTTCATCAGAAAGTAGATCACTTGCAAGTGCTGCATCTTCCTCGTCATTGGCACCTCTAGGTCGCGTACCTGCAATCGGATTGGTTGTTACAATACCGTTTTTTACGGAAACCAAGCTCTCAGGACTGGCACCGATGATTTGATAATCTCTGAAGTCATAAAAGTAGAGGTAATTTGATGGATTTGTCACTCGGAGATTTCTGTAAAAGTCAAAAGGATTTCCAGTTACCTCTGCGGAGAAGCGTTGACTGAGCACGCATTGGAACATATCTCCATTGCGAATCAAGTCGCGAGCTGTTTCTACCATTTCTTCAAATTTCTGAGGAGCGATATGTGGTCTAAACTGAAGTGGAGAAACGTCCAAATCTTCAAATTCATTTGATGCTGGGATTTTTAACTCCTCTAAAACTTGATCCAAAGCCACTTCTAGCTCATCATTGCTTCGATCACTGTAGAGAGCATCCTCGATGATATGAATTTTTTCTTTCTTGTGGTCAAAAACTATGTAGCTCTCATAGACGAAGAAATGCATATCTGGCGTCCCAATCGTATCCTCAGGAAGCTGACCAATTTCTTCATAGAGAGAAATCATATCATATCCAACAAAGCCGATGGCTCCACCACCAAAAGGTAGGTCTGAATGGTGCTGGCTCTTATGAGTCACCTCATAGAGGAAATCCAAGGGGTCACGATCAATGACTTGCCCATTTTGATAAAGAACTCCATTTTCAAACTTAATTTCAAAAACTGGGTTATAGGCTAAGATAGAAAATCGAGCATTTTCCTTTTCTCTTGGGATACTTTCAAGTATAACCTTGTGTTGTCCATTTAAACGCATATACGCCAAGATTGGTGATAAAACATCTCCATGAATGATTCGTTCCATTGTAATTTCCCTTTCAGTTCTTCTTAAATTCCGTGTTTATTCTACAAAAAATCCCCACGCAAAATAACTTGCGTGAGGACGAAATTCGCGGTGCCACCTCAATTATAGGATTTCTCCTATCTCTCATTCCTGTCTCAGAACCTTCTTGTAACAGGCTGTGCGATAAAGGGCACTCCCTTGAGAATCATGTTTTCTTCTCTCATTTCAGACGGACCCAACCTTACAGCTTTCTCTGCTTGTTTTCAGCAACCACAAGCTCTCTGTGAGAGAAATCTCTGTATCTTTTCCATCTTTTATTTTTTATCTTCAAGGTAGTCTGCAATAGCAGCTACGTCCTTGTCTCCACGACCAGAGACATTAATGACGATAATCTCGTCTTTACTTAGTTTTGGTGCTCGTTTGACTGCTTCTGCAATAGCATGGGAGCTTTCAATAGCTGGGATAATTCCCTCAGTCTTGCTAAGTAAAAGCAAGGCTTGGACAGCTTCTTCATCAGTCGCTGCGACATACTCTACACGACCAGAGTCTTTAAAGAATGCGTGTTCTGGTCCAACCCCTGGATAGTCTAAACCAGCAGAGATAGAGTAAACAGGTGCAACATTTCCATCTTCGCCAAAGACTGCATAGGTTTTCATTCCATCGACAATCCCTACACTACCCTTGGTCATTGTTGCCGCGTGTTTGTCGGTATCTAAACCGTGACCAGCAGCTTCTACCCCAACCAATTTTACTTCTTCATCAGCTACATACTGTGAAAAAGCTCCGATAGCATTGGAACCACCGCCCACACAGGCAATGACGTAGTCTGGTAGACGTCCTTCTTTTTCCAAGATTTGACGACGTGATTCTTCACTAATAACCTTTTGGAATTCATGAACAATCGTTGGATAAGGATGAGGGCCTACAGCAGATCCTAAAACGTAGAAGGCTTCAAGGTCATTCATCCATGCTCCAAAGGCTGCATCAACCGCATCTTTGAGGGTACGAGTACCAGTTTCAACTGCGTGAACAGTTGCTCCCATCATCTCCATACGGAAGACATTGAGACGTTGACGCTCCACATCTTCTGCCCCCATGTAGACATCACATGCCATACCAAATTTGGCTGCAGCTGCAGCTGTCGCAACACCGTGCTGCCCAGCTCCTGTCTCAGCAATCACACGTTTTTTACCCATGCGTTTAGCAAGAAGGATTTGTCCAAGGACATTGTTAAGTTTGTGTGACCCAAGATGGTTAAGATCTTCACGCTTGAGATAAATCTTAGCTCCACCTAGGTGCTCTGTCAAACTTTCTGCAAAATAGAGCGGTGTTTCACGACCTGAATAATCCTTCAAGTAATGGCGAAACTCAGCTAAAAACTCTGGATCATCCTTGTATTTATCAAAAGTCACTTCCAACTCATCTAATAAAGCCTGAATTGGTTCTGGTACAAAACTACCACCAAACTGTCCAAAATAACCTTTAGTTGTCATAAATTTTTCCTCTTTTCCATTGTTCCAAAATATGAAAAAGCCCACACACGGAATCTACTTCCATGTGAGGGCGTTTGTAACGCGGTACCACCTCATTTGTAAAGAGAATATCCCCTTTACATCTCTGCCTTGTCTAACAACAAGTTGCACTGTAAGGTGTGCCTACCGAATTTTCATTGTTTCAAATTCACTTTTAAAATCAGCCCAATTTCACTAGTTCCAACCACCTGTTCACAGTAACCACAGGCTCCCTGAAGATTAAAAATAATTACTTTTCTGATTTGTTGAGTTAATTATATGTTATTGTTTTTTCTTTGTCAACCGTTTTCACTAATTTTTTACTAATTTTTTTAATTATTTTTGTGAAGCACCTAGAACTTCATCAGAAACTTTGACAAAAGTCTCAATGATATAATCTACTTCTTCATCCGTTAATTTGGTGTGAAGCGGTAGTGTAATCTCGTTTACAAAGTAGGCATAAGCTTTAGGATAGTTTGCCATGTCAAAGCCAAGATTCTTATAGGCAGTCAAAAGTGGAAGCGGTTTGTAGTGAACGTTACTTGCGATTCCAGCTTTGGCCAATTCTTGGATGATTTGATTACGTTGCTCAAGACTAGCACCTTCTACATGGGTAACATAAAGGTGACGACAAGATTCAACAGTATCTGTCTCATGCGCCAATGGGTGAATACGAGTTCCTGTAAATCCACGGTCATAGCGAGTTACGATTTCTTTTCGACGTTGAAGCAAGCTAGGATAACGATCCAATTGTACCAAACCAATTGAAGCCATGATATCCGTCATGTTGCACTTGTAGGCAGGAGTTACGATATCGTATTCCCATGAACCTAGTTGCATCTTAGCTAGCGCATCCTTCGTTTGACCATGAAGAGATAGGATTTGGAATTCCTTGTACATTTCTTCATCGTCAATAGCTGGATTAGCTTTCCAGGTCGCACTTCCTCCTTCAGCAGTTGTAAAATTCTTAACTGCGTGGAAAGAGAATGATGTAAAGTCTGCAATGGAACCAGCTGGTTGTCCCTTGTAGGTTGAACCCAAAGCATGGGCGCTATCTGATACAACAACGATACGGTTAAAGACTTTTTGCCACTTGCTAGTAGCTGTAAAGAGGTCACGTTTCTTCTCAACAACTTGGAACAAACGGTCATAGTCACAGATAATCCCTGCAAGTTCTACTGGGATGATAACCTTAGTCTTCTCAGTAATCGCTTGCTCAAGTTTGTCATAGTCCATTTCAAAGGTATCACCTTGGATATCAACCATTACTGGTGTCGCACCTACGTGAGTGATAACGCTACATGATGCTGTATAAGTCATAGCTGGAACGATAACTTCATCGCCAGGCCCCACTTCAAGCACGCGCAAGATCAATTCAAGAGCTGCTGTTGCAGAGTTAAGGCAGACTGTCTTAGGTGTCTGAGTATAGACGGACAGACGACGCTCCAATTCTTTTGTCTTAGGTCCTGTTGTAATCCAACCAGAACGGAGGGTATCTGCTACTTCAGCAATTTCTGCTTCGGTAATATCGGGTGGTGAAAATGGAATATTATACTTTGGCATTGTTTTACTCCTTTTATCGGTTTTCAATCTTAGGACTACTTTATTTTAAAACTTCAAATACAGTCTGGAACATGATTTTGATATCTCCGAAGAAATTAAAATCACGTAGGTAGGCTAGATTATAGTGCATCTTTTCTGGAAGGACTCTTTCGACATAAGCTTGGTCGACCGACATACCTTTTGCAGTCATTTGACTGATAATGGCATCCTCGTCCTTATAGTTAATGCTGGCAAGCGATGTAATCCCTGCTGGTAAGAGCAAGGTAGCCATCATTTCAGGGCTGTACTGCTCAGTATAGCGTGGTACTTCTGGACGAGTTCCCACAAAGGACATCTCTCCTTTGAGAACATTGACCAATTGTGGAAGTTCATCCAAACGAACACGGCGAATGAAATTTCCAACCTTGGTGATACGGCTGTCATTGGCAGAAGTTACTAGACTTCCTTTCTTGTCCGCATCGGTCACCATGGTCCGGAATTTCCAAATCTTGAAATGTCGGTTGTACTGGGTTACCCGCACTTGCTTGTAAATGACTGGACCCTTGCTATCTAGCTTGATCCAAATGCTTAGAATTAGAAATACGGGTGAGGTCAAGATTAACAAGACCAATGCTAGAAACAAATCTAGACAGCGCTTGAGAATCAGAGAGCCTTTTCTTTTAGAAACAAGCTGGTAGTATGGTTTTACCTCACTTAATTGCATTTCTTGAGGTAGTTCATCCCATTTCAGCATGCACATTCTCCTCTGTTTTTTAATATGTAATCTTTAAACATTCTACATTATACCACAAAATGAAAGAGGCAGTGCAAGAAATCTGTATTTTAAAGGAATTCTTCTCTAAGAAAGAGCCCCTGCCTGCAAACTATACATCTTGTGATAGGTTCCTCCCAAGGCTAAAAGTTCCTCGTGTGTGCCGCTCTCAATAATACGTCCCTTATCAAGGACATAGATACAGTTAGCATCCTGAATGGTAGAAAGACGATGGGCAATGGCAATGGTCGTCCGGCCCTGTCTCATCTTGGCTAGAGAATTTTGGACCAAGGCTTCTGTTTCAGAATCAATATTGGCTGTTGCTTCATCCAAAATCAGAATTTTCGGTTGACTGGCAACGGTTCTAGCAAAAGCAAGAAGCTGACGTTGACCAGTTGAGAAACTCGAACCACGCTCAGACACAGGGGCATCATAGCCTAATGGAAGATCCCGAATGAAAGAATCTGCATCGACAAATTCTGCCGCAGCCTTAACCTGATCATCGCTGATATCTTGGTACATAGCGATATTGGACTTGATGGTCCCATGATAGAGGAAGGGTTCCTGTAGGACAAGACCGATATTTTTTCTCAATTCCTCTTGGCTATACTTACGAATATCCACACCATCTAGGAGAACTCGACCAGACTGGAATTCATAAAAGCGCATGAGAACATTAATGATAGAAGATTTCCCAGAACCTGTATGTCCGACAAAGGCAATAGTTTCACCTTTATTGACGGTAAAGGAGATATCATCGAGAATCTGATGTTTTCCGTCATAAGAGAAAGACACATGTTCAAAACGGATATTTCCTTCTTGAATCTCCGCTTGTCCATCTTCTTGGACCGGTTCATAGTTGGTCTCATCGATAAGTGCAAAAACACGACCTGCTGACACCATAGATGTCTGAAGTGTAGAAAAGTTTTGTGTTACCTCGATGAGGGGGTCAAAGAGACGATTGATATACTGGATAAAGGCATACATGGTTCCTGCTGTTATGCCTAAATAAAGACCACGATAACCAAAGTAAGCCATCAAAACCGCATAGCCCAAAAGCTTCAACAAACTCATAGCTGGACGTAAAAAGAGGGAGTCCAAAGCTACTGAACGGTTGGCGTAGACCAGATGTTCCTGGTTTATCCCATCAAACTCTTCTTGCAGGCGCTTTTCTTGATTAAAGGCTTGAATAATGCGAATCCCTTCGATATTTTCAGCCAGCTTACTGTTAATATCTGACAAGAGACTTCTGGTTTTTTCGATAACCTTGACGGATTTTTTACGGTAGAGATTGACCAAGAGGAAAATCAAGGGTAAAAAGAGTAGAACCAAAGCTGTCAGACGATAGTCCAGAACAAGCATGGTATAAAGGGTTGTCACAAAGATAAAGACTGCTGAGACAAAGCTGGATAAAATTCCTGAAAACATATCACTAATAGTCTCAGTGTCATTGGTCAAACGCGAAACGATAGAACCTGCAGGTGTTTTATCAAAATAAGACATGCCTAGCTTTTCCATATTGGCAAAGGCATCACGTCGAATGTCTCTAACAATGCTGTAGGACACACGCGCAAAGAGAAGGTTCCCCACATACTGGACAATGGTTTGAAGAATGTAGAGACCATAGTAGGCTAGCAAAACTGTAACAGCGAGCTGGTTGAGATTATGCAGATACTGGTCGATAAAGTGCGAAGCTACCAAGGGGATGATACTCTTGATAACAGTCGTCGTAAGGAGAAAAGCGAGTGCTAAAAAGGTGAGGAGACCGTAAGGCTTGAGATAGGACAACAAGCGTTTCAATACAGCCAATTGTTCTTGTTTATTGCGCATCTTCTTCTCCTTTCATTTCTAATTGTTGTGACTGGTAGGTTTGTGCGTACCAACCATCCAAGGCTAGTAAGTCTTCATGGGTGCCTCGTTCAATGATGCGACCATTTTGCATGACCAAAATCAAATCCGCATGGACAACTGCACTGAGGCGATGGGCAGTGATAATGGTTGTCTTGTCCTTGCGAGTTTCCTTGAGATTATCGATAATTGCGAACTCTGTCTTGGCATCTACCGCCGATAAGGAATCGTCTAAAATCAAGATATCAGGATTTAAAATCATAGCCCGACTCATGGCAAGACGTTGCTTTTGTCCACCAGATAGACTGACACCTTTTTCACCGATAACCGTGTAAAATCCCTGGGGCATGTCTTGAATATCTTGATAGACTTGAGCCAGTTTGGTTACTTTCTCTACTTCTGAGAAAGGCAGGTCAGGATTTCCAAAACGGATATTATCTAGGATAGAGCTGGCAAAGAGAAATTGATCCTGTGGGACATATCCCATCAAACTACGCAAGTCAGCTAGTCGATAGTCACGAATGTCATGGCCATTTAGATAAATGGATCCTTGATCAACGTCATACTCACGTAGGAGCAACTTAATCAAAGCGGTTTTTCCTGAACCAGTCTGTCCAACTAAGCCCAGAGTTTGCCCTTTTTCGAGACTAAAATGAATATCTTTCAGTGTCTCCTCGTCTTCAAAGGCAAAACTATCAATGGCATAGTCCAAACGCCCGTTTTCAATCCCGTCAAGTGGAGATTCTGGGTCTTTGACAGGTGATTCTTGGGACAATAGACTCTCAATCCGTTGATAAGAAACTTTTCCTCTCTGAGTGATATTAAAGAGGAAACCAATCGCCATCAAAGGCCAGACCAACATATCCAAGTAAGAGATAAAGGTAACCAGATTCCCAACGGTTACTTGTCCCGCTTGCACCATAAAGGCACCGACTAAGAGAGTTAAGGCATAAGAAGAACCAACAAAGAGCAAAACCATCGGGTCAAAGAGGCTATCATATTTCATGGTTTGCAGATTTTTTTGGAAGGTCAAATCATTGACTTCCTGGAAAGATGCCAATTCATCAGACTGATAACCAAAGGACTTGGTTACCTTAATACCTGATACAGACTCCTGAACCTTATTGTTGAGTTCAGAAAAGGCTGCTTGTGATTCTCCGAAAGCCTTATGGGTCTTTCTCCCCAAACGACTAGTCGCATAGGCCATAAATGGCAAGGGAAGAATAGCAACCAAGGTCATCTGCCACGAGATGCTAAAGAGCATGGTTAGTAAAGTCACCAAGGCTGTGATCGAGGCATCCACCGCCGACATGACACCTCCACCGGCTAGACGAGTCAGAGCATTGATATCATTAGTTGCGTGAGCCATCAAATCCCCTGTTCGATAATTCTGATAAAAAGCAGGCGACATTTTTGTAAAGTGCTCAAATAGTCTTGAACGCATGATTTGTCCCAGTCGGTAGGAGGTTCCTAGGATATACATGCGCCAAACGTAACGCAGATAGTACATCCCGAAAGCAGCGAGCAGGAGATAAAAGAGATGAAGCAAGAGCTCATCCTGTGTTAATCGTCCTGAAGTAATGGCATCAATTACGCGCCCCATAACCATCGGTGGGATGAGGTTGAGCACAGAAACCAAGACTAGAGCCACAATTCCAACGAGGTAACGACGTTTTTCTAACTTAAAAAACCACCAGAGTTTTTGGATAATAGACATAAAATTCCTTTCTAATGACAAATGGAAACCTGAGGCATGAACCCCAGGTTTTTCTTATTCATAGGTGACGACACTTAGTTGACCCTTGTCATACTCAGCGATAAAGATATTGGCCACATTATCATACCCTTGCTTATTCAGATGATCTATGAGCCATTCTTCCGTTAAGCTGAGAGTATCGAGGACATCCGACTGAATGACACCATCTGTGATGACAGGAAACTTAGGATTTTCATCTCCATTTTGTACTACAATCAGCTGACCGTTTTGCTCTTGGACAGCACGCTTGACTTCTTTAAGCTGGAAGATACCTTGACTACGAAGTTTAAGGGCTACGTCAGAAGCTGATAAGCCAACAGATCGACAGGCTTCTGGATCGATTTCCCCATTTTTGATGAGTAGGGTTGGTTTTCCATCAATCATTTGTTTTACAAAGTCAACGTTATTAGTGAGCCACTTGAGAAGCAAAACTAAAATCGTCCACATAATCAAGATAACTGCATACTGAAGGATGGTAATAGAGCTATTATAGATAACTCCACCGATGATTCCCCCAAGAACATAGTTTTGGATTTGGTCAATTGCTGAGTTGGGCGCTAGATTTCCCTTCCCTGTCACGTTGATAACAAAGACAAGAGATACAAGACCTAAAGCCAGTTTAATCAGAATTTCGATATAGTTAAATGTCATTTGTTTGCCTCCACTAATTCAATGTCACTTGTTTGATACAAGTCAAGTTTTTCCAAGAGATATTTATCCGGCTCACTGCCGCTTAAGGCACGGTAGAATTTGTCTCCTACCTTGAGAAGGGCACCATCTGTCGTTGCAGAAGTATTGACGTAGACCTCTGATTTATCCACCCCTAAATCCTCAGAAACAACTTCTATAAAATGAAGTGAAGTTTGAAATTGGTTGTTGGAAGCTTGATTTGACTGATATGTAGATATAATACCGAGAATGACAGCCAGTAAAGCCAAAGACGAGATCATCACCAACTCGCGAAACTTGGTTCCTCGATGGTCGCGGTAAGCCTTAAAAGCAAAAAATCCAGTGATGGCAAGCAAGAATACTCCAAAACCAATCATGACACTATTTTGTTGGCCAATCTGGCTCAAGACATATTCATATGAGTAAAATTTCATTTGTTTTCAATCCTTTACATAAATCATTCTTTATTATAAAGGAATGACCTTGATTTTTCAAACTATACGTTGGGGAATTACGCGTATCAGACCAACTTCTCTAACTAACGACTCAAATACCTATTTCAAGATTCTGATTTTGATAATTGATAAGAATAGACACTAGGAATTATCACTACAAAGAAAAGTGTCAAGAAGAATACCCAGTAAACATATAGCTGAACAAAGGCATTTAGAAACAATAACAATCCTCCTAATACCCAAATTTTTCCAGCTATGCGATGCGTTTTGCTCCAGTTCTCATCATTCTCCAAAGTCCACGGAAGTCGAATACCGATTATATAATTTCGGCGTGTTTTGGGTAGATAATTTCCAATTACAATCATGATGACTCCCATAAAAATCTGAGCTAGAATTCCACTCATCATAGAATAACCCAAAGATACTCCGTAGATAGAAATCATCGATAGACAAGATACAAAAGGAATAATCCAGTAAATCAAAAGTTGTATTTTTGAACTAATATTGCTGGACTTAGGATCCTTGATCATCAAGAATAGAATCAACCAATGCATCAAAAGCATGAGAGCCGGTAATCCAAAGATAGCAAACATTTTATGATCGTAGCCATCTGCTTGTCCCAGTAGATTAAAATGAGTCGGCATCTTCTCTGGTAGTTGAAACCAGAGAACACAACCTACAAGGGTAGGCAGTAAGATAAGAAGGCTAGTATATAATACCAATTTCTTATTGATTTTTATCTTCATCTAAAAATCTCCTTTCAGTTCTGCTAACCACACCATCATATCCTCTAAAACTGATGTATTTAACTCATAATAAATAAAGTTTTTCTCTTTCATTTCACGAATCAAATCCGCTGCTTTCAAAATCGTAAGGTGGTGTGAAATTGTTGCACCAGTTAACTCAAAATGACTGGCAATTTCTCCTGCAGATAATCTGCCTGTTTTAAGCAAATTCAAAATCTCCCTCCTGACTGGATGAGATAAAGCTTTAAAGCTATTTGCAAAACTCATGGTGCTTCCTTTCTATTCGCAATATCAGTAAGGCAAGGAATAAGCAGGGTAGCACTGCTATCAATCCTGCTGGTGACGGACCAAAAATCAAGAGGCTTGAAGCTTTTTCTCCAGGCAGTTGAAAGAGTAATCCAAAACCTGCAGTTGCATTGATTGCCCCATGAAATAGTGCTGAAGCCCAGATAGATCCTGTTTTTTCCATCAACCAACTCAACAATATTCCTATGCTAAAACAAAATAGAAACATGGCAACAATTCCCAAAACGGGATATGAAAAATAAGTTAGTCCATAATTATAGCCTTGCAAATTGATTGGTAAATGCCATAGACTCCAAATGAGACCAAGCAAGACATGAGTCTGTACTAGTGAAAAGCGTTCTCTTAGAGCTGGGTAAAGATAACCACGCCAACCAATTTCCTCTCCCAATGCAAATAAGCTATTAAGAAAAGGAGCGTAGGTTAAACTAGCTAGCATTTGAATCAAGACCAAGGAAGATAGGGGGATCGGTGATTGAAGTACTCCTTTTTCTTGTAAGATGGCTTGAATAAATTCAAAACCAAGGCTGAAATTGTTAGGAAATACAAGAAAATAAAGTCCTGCTCCTAAGAAACTGATAACTGCTGGCAACCAGATAGCTAGTAAGTAAAAGCGCCAGTTCCTCTTGAGATTCACGACTAATTTAGACTTGATTCCACTAGGTTTTTTCGTTATTTTCCCTAAGAGAAAGACTGCAAGCGCAGGCATCCACATGGCCACAATACTAGCAAGCTGACTCCATGGAGAATTTAGTCCAATACCACTTATCCATAGTGCCAACCATATTATCCAAGCAAGACCATAAGACAAGACCACAAAAAGAAGGATTGTTCTCTTATTTGACATATTTGTAACTTCACTTTCTATTTAGATGTTTTTCTAAATAATATTATATACCTTTCCACTCCAAATACAAGAACTATTTAGATTTTTTTCAAAATAGTTGCGAGAATTTTTGTTTTCTAAGGATAAAGTTTAAAGAGTGAGTTTACGAACTAGAAACTCGCTGGCTTTACTTTTTTTTGATAAAATATAAGAAATACATCTAGAAAAGGTACACACTATGAAACTAATCTCATGGAACATTGATTCCCTCAATGCAGCGTTGACGAGTGACTCTGCGCGTGCGAAATTGTCACAAGACGTCCTCCAAACCTTGGTAGCCGAAGATGCTGATATTATCGCTATCCAAGAAACCAAGCTTTCAGCAAAAGGCCCTACAAAAAAACACCTTGAGGTACTGAAAGAACTCTTCCCAGGTTACGAAAACACCTGGCGTTCCTCTCAAGAGCCTGCCCGTAAAGGCTATGCTGGAACCATGTTCCTCTATAAGAAAGAACTGACCCCAACTGTTAGCTTCCCAGAAATTGGCGCACCTTCTACTATGGACTTGGAAGGCCGCATCATTACTTTGGAATTTGATACATTTTTCGTGACTCAGGTCTACACACCAAATGCTGGGGATGGTCTCAAACGCTTGGAAGAACGTCAAGTCTGGGACGTCAAATATGCGGAATACTTGGCTGAACTAGACAAGCAAAAGCCTGTCCTAGCAACTGGAGACTACAACGTTGCCCACAAGGAAATTGACCTTGCCAACCCAGCCAGCAACCGTCGTTCACCAGGTTTCACAGACGAAGAACGTGAAGGATTTACAAACCTTTTAGCCAAAGGATTTACAGATACCTTCCGCCATATCCATGGCGATGTGCCAGAACGCTATACTTGGTGGGCACAACGCAGCAAAACTTCAAAAATCAACAACACAGGCTGGAGAATCGACTACTGGCTCACAAGTAACCGTGTGGCAGACAAGGTTACCAAGTCAGATATGATTGACTCAGGCGCACGCCAAGACCATACACCGATTGTCTTGGAGATTGAATTGTAAGGAGTTTCTTTATGGACTACAATGCAGTTATTCCCGAGTTTATGGTCTCAAATATAGAACAGTCCCGTTCCTTCTACTGTGATTTGTTGGGTTTTACTATCGAATACGAACGACCAGAAGAAAACTTTCTCTTCCTATCTCTTGAAGATTGCCAACTAATGCTAGAGGAGGGGAGTAAGGAGGAACTAGCTGAACTAAACTACCCCTTTGGTCGTGGAGTCAACATCTCCTTTGGCATAGAGGATGTCCCTCGACTCTATCAGAAAGTAATAGAGTCTAACTATCCTATTCATCGTCCTTTGACCAAAAGAGAATTTCGTGTTGGTGAACAATATATCTATCCTCATGAATTTGCAGTTTTAGACCCAGATGGCTATTTTTTAAGATTTAGTGAATAAGAAAAAGGAGGCTGATAGCCTCTTTTTCAGTAGGTAAACATGAATTGACAGACCTGTAAATCCATTGACCAAAATCTTTGCTAAAGCCTATGAAATCAGTATGTCAAAGAACTTTGATAGCCGTTTTTTGTATAATTGAGTAGAATGAAATCAGAAAGCGAGGAAATTTTATGCAAGTCGGAAAACAAATCCAGCGCTATCGTAAAGAGAAAAAATTATCTCAAGATGATTTAGCTGAAATAATTTTTGTCAGTCGCCAATCCATTTCCAACTGGGAACGCGGCGCGACTTACCCTGATATTCAAAACCTACTCTTGCTGAGCAAGATCTTTGAAGTGTCATTGGACAAACTAGTAAAAGGAGATTTGGAAACTATGAAACAAATTATTCACGATCAAGAGTTTATACGTTATCAAAAAGATGGAATAATCGTTAGCATACTGCTATTTGGTTTTCCTATCATCAGCATACCCTTAATTCTTTATTTGGATTGGTACGGTATCGCTATTAGTTGCTTGATTTTTGCTATCGCTATGTTCTACGCCCTACGCATTGAAAAATTCAAGAAACAGCATAATCTTCGCACCTACCGACAGATTGTTGCCTATGTTCAAGGACGTAACCTAAGCGAGATTGAAGAAGCTGAAGAAAGGGGTAAAGCTCCCTACCAAAGAATCACGCTTCCCATTCTTTTTGGCCTTGGAATTGGCGCTATTGCTCTGTTATTTTATTGGCTCTTACTTACTTTCTTCCCTATAAAATAAAAGCGAAGTCATCAGACCTCGCTTTTTAAATGTATTAAAATTTATAGAGTTGTGGATAGTAAACACACTCTGGGTTTTTAGGGCGTAGCTATCTACTCATTTTAATTTATATCCTCACCTGTCTATCTTCAGATCGTTGGCCTGTAACAAACATGGTGAAGGTTGCCTTGCAGACATTTCGGCCTTCTTGGTTAGTGATATCAACATCGACGACACAAGTGGTACGTCCATGATGGACACATTCTCCTTTGATAGTGAGAAGGTCCCCTAGATTTCCAGCTTTCAGATAGTTGATAGAAGACTGGAGCGTCACTCCATCTAAGCCAAGCGAAATCACCACAAGTCCACTGATTTGGTCACAAAGGGTAAATAGATAGCCTCCATGGGCATTCCCATAATAGTTGAGTGAGGAGTCCACTACTTTTGTCGTCACCACAACGTGACCATCTCTCATTTTTTCAATTTCGTAGTTTTCAAAGGCAGATATAGCGTCAAAGTGAAAATCTTTCATACTTTCCTCCTGATGTTTCAAACGACACTATGATACTACTTTTCAAGACTCTACGCAAGGGAGAAGCACTTATTCGGGCAAAATACCAACCTGCTCGACAAAGCGCATAAAGGCTGCTTGTCCTTCTTCTGTTTGCTTATAAACTCCTGCATCTTCCAATACCCGAGCGAAGATTTTACCTACAGATTCTTGGACGATTTCAAGAGCTTGGTCTTTATCAGTCAATCCAGGATGACTTTCTTTCAACTCATCTGCCCATTTTTTGTGATAATCTGCAACTGGAACATCCTCTCCGACTAGGTAAGTTGCTACTTGCTCCACTTCTTCCTTCAATCGTGGTGGCAAGATTGCCAAACCCATGACCTCTATCAAGCCGATATTTTCCTTCTTGATATGTTGGACATCCTTATGAGGATGATAGATGCCGTCTGGATGCTCTGGAGAGGTTTGATTGTCCCGCAAGACCAAATCCAACTCAAACTGCCCATCTCGTTTACGGGCTATCGGTGTGATGGTGTGATGCGGTATTCCATTGCTTTCCGCTAAGACCTGCATACTTGGATCTGAGTACCGACGCCAAGAAAGTAAGATTTTCTCAGCAAGATTGGTCAAATCGTATTTTGAATCTGAGGTCAATCGAATGACGGACATAGGCCACTGAACAATCCCTGCTTTGACAGATTCAAAACCTTCAAAGGTAAAACTTTTCTGTAAAGGAGCCACTTCCATTGGGAATACATGGCGCCCACCTTGGTAATGATCATGGGTCAAGATTGAACCACCTACGATAGGTAGGTCCGCATTCGAGCCTGCAAAATAGCCTGGGAACTGCTCCACAATTGCTAACAAACGCTCAAAACTTTGACGACTAATAGCCATGGGACGATGTTGGCTGTCTAGGAAAATACAGTGCTCATTAAAGTAAGCGTAAGGCGAATACTGGAAGCCCCACTCCTGCCCAGAAATATCAAAACGAATGATGCGATGATTGCTTCTAGCAGGATGATTGACACGACCATGGTAGCCTTCATTTTCCATACAGAGCTGACATTGAGGATAGTTGCTAGACTTGACTAACTTAGCAGCCGCGATCTCCTTTGGATCCTTTTCAGGCTTAGACAGATTGATGGTAATCTCCAGTTCACCATAGTCAGACGGTACACGATAAGCAATATTCTTTGCGATGGCCTTTAGTTTGATGTAGTCATTCTTCTGACTGAGTTGGTAGAAATCCGCAATCGCCTGCTCTGGCGACTGGGCATAGGTAGACCAAAAATCACGATTGACCTGACTTGGACAAGGGGTTACCAAGTCCATGAGGTCGGCACCGAGAATCTCACGCGCAGCCAGACTATCTTCAATCGTTTCCAAGCGAACTGCTTCCTCAACAAGCTGATCTTTAAGGTCAATCAAATTATCTTGGTCAGTCTTAACTTCCAGAGCACCATCTCCAACCAAAGCCAAGACACGATTGGTCATATAGATACGATCCAACTCTTCAAAGGTACTTTCTGCAATGACTTTGGTAACAAATGTTTCTACTAAGGTCACTAGAAAACCTCCTTCTTACTTTCTAAATAGTCTCTAACAGCATCCAAATCCTGAAAAACTTGTTCTGTTTTATTTAAGAAAGACTGTGCTGGTATTTTTAAATCTGGAATACAAATAACTGGAATCCCAGCTCTAGATGCCGCTTCAATCCCTGCTTCACTATCCTCTAGTACCAAGCAATTCTCTGGTAAAACATTCAAATCACTACAAGCCTTTAAAAATATATCAGGGTATGGTTTGCTTCGCTTTACATCTTTTGCAAAAACTAGATGGTCAAATAGGGATAATATACCATTGCTATCCAAAATCATTTTAGCTCGAGATTCAACACTTGATGTTGCTAAAGCGATTGGAATGCCTTCTCTTTGCAAATAAGTAAGCAAATTTTTAGCACCTTTTTTTAAATTTACACCTTTGGCTAAGATTTGAGCTTCCAGTTCATAAACTTTAGCCAAGGTTTGGTCAAAGTTCCAAGGTAAATCATAGGTGTCCAAAAATCGTTGAACATTCTCCTCTTCCCTATGTCCACTGTAGTCTCTAGAATAAGTTTCTTCTGTGAAAGGAATTCCAAAATCTCTAAGCAATTCTTGATAAACTTTTAGAGAAATGATCTCAGTATCAGCTAATAAGCCATCTAAATCAAATATTACAGCGTCCATTTACTGCTCTCCTAGTCTAAAACGCGAGTACCACCTGCAACTTCAGCGATATAGAAGCTTGGAGCATAGCCAACGATTTCCTCATAGTGTTTGCCAACAGCTTCCTTGAAGGCTTCAACCGCATCTTTTTGAACCAAGGCAATGGCACAACCACCAAAACCTGCTCCTGTCATACGAGCACCAAGAACACCTTCTTGAGCCCAAGCTGTATGAACAAGAGTATCCAATTCCAAGCCAGTCACTTCATAGTCATGCTCAAGAGAAACGTGAGACGCATTCATCAAACGACCAAACTTGTCCAAATCTCCCGCTTGAAGTGCTGCTTGCGCTTTAAGGGTACGTTGATTTTCAAGAACTGCGTGGCGAGCACGTTTCAAACGATTTGCGTCTTTGATCAGGTAGCTGTATTCATCAAAAGCCCATTCATCCAATTCGCCTAAAGTCTGGATATCCAAGGCCACTTGAAGTTCTTCCACTGCCTTTTCACATTCAGCACGGCGTTCATTATATTTAGAATCTGCTAGTTCACGACGCTTATTGGTATTCATGATCACAACAACATTGTCTTTCAAATCAAGTGGAACCAAGTCGTATTCTAGAGTATTTGTATCTAGGTAAATAGCTCGTTGATCTGCTCCCATACCGATAGCAAATTGGTCCATGATACCAGAGTTAACACCGATAAAGTTATTTTCTGTTAGTTTTCCGATTTTAACTAAGTCTAGACGGTCCAATTTTAGGTCAAAGAGGTATTCTGCTACGACACCAGTCAAAAGCTCCAAGGATGCTGAAGAAGACAAGCCCGCACCATTTGGGATATTCCCAAAGACATAGAAATCAAAACCTTTGTCAATCACATGCCCAGCTTCTTGCAAGAAATGAAGGACACCTTTTGGATAGTTGGTCCAGTTGTGCTCTTTCTCAAACTTAAGGTCAGCTAGAGGAACTTCGATAATTCCTTTGTCCTCAAAGTTTGCTGAGTAGAAACGCAAGACTTGGTCATCACGTTTACGAGCAGCCCCATAAGTTCCAAGTGAGATAGCTGCTGGAAAAACATGACCACCGTTATAGTCAGTATGTTCCCCAATCAAGTTGATGCGCCCTGGCGAAAAGAAGGTTTGGTCTGCTTCTTGACCAAAAACAGCAAGGAAATCCTTGCGAAGTGCTTCAGCAGTAAGATGTTGTGTCATATGAATTCTCCTTTTACGAAATATTAGGTAAAAAAGTTTATCCTGTAATCGTTTTCTTCTATTGTACCCAAGGGTTTTGCTTAGGTCAACATTTTTACCGATATTTTACTAAACTATGAGTAAAAAGGAAGAAAAATATGCTATAATAACCTAAAAAGGAGGGGAATTATGGCTACACTCAAAGATATTGCTCAGCTAGCCTCTGTCTCGATCGCAACTGTATCCCGTGTCCTAAATCGCGATCAGAGTCTATCTGTGACAGAAGAAACCAGACATCGTATTTTAACCGTTGCCGAAGAACTAGGCTACACCAAACATCTCAAAACAGGTGAATCACACAAACTCAAACAGAAAATCGCTATCATCCAGTGGGTCAGTGAACAGGGAGAGTTAGAAGATCTCTACTACTACCAGATTCGCCTAGGAATTGAAAATAGAGCCCAATAATTAGATTACGACATCTTGCGCTATTTTAATGACCAGCCTTTTACGCTTAGCGAAGAAGTCATTGGGATTCTTTGCATTGGGAAATTTAGCCAAGCACAGATTGCCTCGTTTGAAGAATATCACAAACCTCTAGTTTTCCTTGACAGTGATACGATTGCCCTTGGTCATACCTGTGTCATTACGGATTTCTATAATGCGGTTAGACAGGTGGTTGATTACTTTACAGATCATGGGCTTAAAAAGGTTGGTATCCTATCCGGTCTTGAAACTACTACTGACCAAGAAGAAGTTATCTCAGATAAACGCTTAGATTACTTTAAATCTTATACACAAGAAAAGGGAATTTATAACGAAGAATTCATTTTCCAAGGTCTATTTACTGCCCAATCTGGATACGACTTGATGAAAGAGGCTATCGAAAAATTAGGAGATAAGCTTCCACAGGCCTTTTTTGCAGCTAGTGATAGTTTGGCAATCGGAGCCCTTCGTGCCCTTCAAGAAGCCAGCATCAACATACCAGAGCGCGTCAGCATTATTTCCTTTAATGATACTATTCTAACCAAGCAAGTGTTCCCACCACTTTCTAGTATTACTGTCTACACCGAAGAAATGGGACGCACAGGAATGGATATTTTGAACAGAGAAGTCCTTCACGGCCGTAAAATTCCAAGCCTCACAATGCTAGGAACCAAACTGACTTTAAGAGAAAGTACCTTGTATTAAGTACAACACTTGAACATAAAAAAACCTAATAGAGTTTCTCAAATCCTATTAGGTTTTTCTTTTTAATCCATCACAATCATAGATTTAATGGTCTTGCGTTCATCCATGGCCTTATATGCTTTGTCAATATCTTCTAGTTTGTAACTTGAAGTAAAGACACGACCTGGATTGATATCACCATCAAGAACAGCTTTGAGCAAGAATTGCTTATCGTATGTTGTTGCAGAAGCTGCTCCACCTGCAACAGAGATATTTTGCATAAAGGTTGAACCAAGAGCACGATTCTTATAATGTGGAACTCCTACAAATCCCATGCGCCCTCCATTATGAAGGACACCTAGTGCTTGCTCAACAGCCGCTTCAGTACCGACGCACTCAAGAGCGGCGTCTGCTCCACCACCGAGAATTTCTCGCACCTTGGCAATGCCTTCTTCTCCTCGCTCAGCTACAACAGCTGTCGCTCCTGATTCCAAGGCCATCTTTTGACGATCTTCGTGACGACTCATGAGGATAATTTGTGAAGCGCCACGAATTTTAGCTGCGATGACAGCACATTGCCCAACAGCCCCATCGCCAATTACGACAACTTTATCACCTGGTTTCACATCTGCCACACGCGCTGCATGATAGCCTGTCGGCATGACATCAGCCAGAGTCAAGAGGGATTTAAGCAGTCCTTCTGTGTAGTCAGACGGTTGTCCAGGAATTTTTACAAGGGCCCAATTAGCGTAGTGGAAGCGGAGATATTCAGCTTGGAAATTTCCACCTAGGTTATTTCCAATATGATTGTCACAGGAACCATCAAATCCAGCCCGACAGGCATCACATTCCCCACAACCATGAGTAAATGGCACAATCACAAAATCACCGGGCTTGACCGTGGTAATGGCTTCTCCAGTTTCTTCAACGATTCCAATCGCTTCGTGTCCACTATTTTTATGTCCCGCTTTAATATCTGGATTTCGGTAACTCCATAGGTCTGAACCACAAACACAAGTGCGAACAATACGAATAATGGCATCATCTGCCGCCTCAATTTTCGGACGGTCAATTTCTGCTAGACCAACTTGCCCAGCTTTAGTATAAACTGCTGATTTCATAAAATTTCCTCTCTGTATCTAACTACTTTAAGTATACACTTTTTATTTAGCTTTCGCTCACTTATACTACATCTCATTAATGATGATGTTCATGTCCATGACTTTGACTTACTTCCAACTCCTCAATTTTCCGCTTATGGGCTTGGTGAGTTACTAGGTCAGCATCAACTTCAATGGTGATGTTTTGAAAACCATAATTTTTGAGCATGGCACGAATTGATTCTTTACAGACTTCCATATGCTCCACCTTTTTGAGACAAACATGGACAATGGCATTTTTTTCCAAACCATCCATGGTCCAGAGGTTTAGCTGATTAATACTAGCAACGTGGTCCAATTGCTCCAAGTCGCTTTTTACTTGCTTGATATCCACTCCTTCTGGCACTGCATCAAGGAAAATCTTGAGCGTAGACCAAAAACGAGGAATGGCTTTTGACAGAATGAAGAAGGAAATGATAAGAGATAAGAGCGGATCCAGAATATACCAGTCGGTAAATCGCAGAACAATGGCCATTAGGATAACAGCCAGCCAACCCAGAGTATCTTCCAGAAAATGCAGGCTAAGAATGGATTCGTTTTTTGTTTTTCCCTTACGAACTACTAGACTCGCCAATACATTGATACTGACCGCTATGATTCCTAACCAAAGGATTCCCTCATCATTGACCGGCTGTGGATGAAAGAGTTTTGTTATATTTTCCAAAATAACCAAAACGGACCCTGTCATGAGAATCACAGCCGTTACCAAGGCACCTAGAAGGCTAAACCGTTTGTAACCTAGGGTGTAATGACTATCTTCTTCACGATTGGAAATTGTTTCTAAAACGGCTGATACCCCAATTGCAATTGCATCTCCAAGATCATGGACAGAGTCAGCAAGAACAGCACTGGAACTAAACACTCCACCAGCGATAAACTCGATAATGGCATAACTCAAATTTAAGAAAAAAGCTAGCCAAACCGCACCTTTCATTGTCATTTTTTCATCCTCCTTTGGTATAATAGTAGTATAAATATTCCCTTTACTAGTATTATCTCTTACTCCGAAAAGAAAGGATAGGGGCAAACTGTTCTCTTTGTAAGTTACTGAACAATTTGTTCAAAGTGTCCATATGACTAGTCAAGACCGCCGCATTACCAAGACACGAAAAGCTATCTATACTGCTTTTTTACAATTATTGAATCAAGAAGATTACGAATACATCACAGTCCAAGAAATTATTGACCTCGCAGACGTTGGGCGCTCCACCTTTTACAGTCACTATGAGAGTAAGGAATTACTCCTAGATGAGCTCTGCCGTTATCTCTTTCATCATCTTTTTGAACGCGAGGAAAATATAACTACAAAGGCTTACTTGATACATATCTTTTCACATTTCAAAAAAAACCAGGACCACGTCACCAGCCTCCTTTTCTCAAAAAATGACTACTTCCTCCGTCAATTACAGAAAGAATTGGAACACCATGTTTATCCCATGGTAGCAGAGGATTTGCAAGTTTCTTATCCTAATATTCCTACTTCCTATCTCAAACATTTTGTAGTAACTAATTTTATCGAAACACTAACCTGGTGGCTCAAAAAAGGGAAATCTTATAAGGAAGATCAAGTAGTGAGCTTTTACTTAGATGTTTTAGAGATGAAGTAGCAAACACCAACTGTAGATTTCATACCACTCAAAAGAAAAATACCAGTCGACATTTTATCATTCAAATATTCCAATTCATCACGAGTATCTTACATCTACTTTCCACTTAATAATCTAATCAAACTATGATTTTTAAGCCAATAAATTCACTAAAAAAATTCTAAGACTTCTTGTCTTAGAATTTTTTTATCGTAACCAACTTTCGTCTAACTGGCCTTTACTTTTGCTAAAAGCTTTCCCATGCTCATCAATAACAGCATGAATCTCTTGGCATTGTTTGAGAGTGAGTCCTTCCAAGACGTCACTATAAACAGCATGCATTTCACTATAGGTTTTAAAGTTTCCAAGTCCTAAGCGTCGAAAAAGTCTTCTCGCATATTCATCCGAAATAAAAACTGGACGATCAAAAAGATAAAGTAAAAGTGCATCTGCAGTCTCTGGTCCAATCCCTTTTAACTCTAAAAGTTTCTTCCGTAAATCTTCTGTTCCAATCCTAGCAAGAACCTCAAAACCACCATTTTCTCTTAACCAGATCAGAAGTCCCTTAATCGTTTGAGATTTTTGCTTAAAAAATCCAGCAGGTCGAATACGTTCCTGTAAATCTTCTAGCGATAACTCTAGGATACCCTCCACTGTCATGATATCCATAAGACCAGCTAAAGCTAACTTGGCATTCTTCTCTGTTGTTCGCTGGATAAGAATAGTCGATACCAAATCTTCCAGTTTGTTATCCGATTGCCACCAATTTTGCTCTCCATAGTGCTTGCAGAGTCGCAAAAGAGTTTCTTGTATTTCATCTTTCTTGATCATTTCTTCAATAATCCCTGTTCCACCAAGAAATCATGTGCAACAGTATAAGCATCTTTGCCATCAATACCAACCTGGTAGTTTATCTGACTCATCTGGCTCTCAGTGATTTTACCAGCTAGTTTATTAAGAACAGCTTCCAACTCCGGATGTTTTTCGAGTAATTCAGCTTTCATGAGTGGAGCGCCTTGATAAGGAGGGAAGAGGTGTTGATCATCTTCTAAAATTTGAAGTTGGTAACGTTCGATTTCTGGGTCTGTCGAGTAAACTTCCATAATCTGAATATCACCAGATTTGATCGCATCATAGCGAAGAGCTGGCTCCATTGTTGCCACATTTAGATTCAATCCATAAACAGACTGTAACCCCTTGTTTCCATCCTCACGGTCGTTAAACTCCAGAGTGAATCCTGCCTTCAGTTTATCTTGAACTCCCTTAAGATCGGAAATAGTCTTCAAATTATATTCTTTCGCAATACTTTTAGGAACTGCAATCGCAAAGGTGTTTTGATAAGCCATGTGATTCAGCAAGACTAGATTATCCTGTTTCTTAATACCATCACGCGCAGCTTCGAAAACTTCTTCAGAGTCATTGCTCACTTTAGGAGCTGGCTGCAAGAGAGAACCTGTAATAGTCCCTGTAAATTCTGGATAGATATCAATGTCCCCTTTTTTCAGCGCTTGATAAAGGAAATCTGTCTTCCCAAAGTTAGGCTTGACCGTCACCGTCATATCCGTATTTTCCTCAATGAGAAGTTTGTACATATTCATGAGAATTTCAGGTTCAGGTCCCAACTTCCCAGCTATAACCAGATTTTCTTTTTCTTTCTGAGGAATCATGCTTGGAGCATAACTAGCTCCCAAACCAAGCACCATAACAGCAAAGGCTGCAACAATTGTACGCAACTTTGCCTTTTCCAACCATTTGAGAACAACATTAAAGAGAATGGCCAAAATGGCTGATGAGATTGCACCGATTAAAATCAGACTGGCATTTCGACGATCAATTCCCAAAAGGATAAAGGAGCCCAATCCTCCAGCTCCAACAAGAGCGGCTAGAGTTGCTGTCCCAATGATCATAACGGTTGCTGTTCGAACTCCCGATACAATAACAGGCATGGCCAGTGGAATTTCAAACTTCTTGAGTCGCTCCCACTTGGTCATTCCAAAAGCAATCCCTGCCTCCTCAAGACTAGGATCAATGCCGTTCAAGGCTGTAATCGTATTTTCTAAAATCGGGAAAATAGCGTAAATAACAAGGGCTGTGAGGGCTGGTAAGGTTCCAATTCCCATGAAAGGAATAAAGAGACCCAATAAAGCCATTGAGGGTATGGTCTGGAAGATACCCGCAACCTGTAGCACCCAATTCGCCACTTTTTTGTGGCTATTTAGATAAACCGCCAGCGGAATCGTCAGAAAAATAGCAACCAATAAGGTCAAAAGAGACAATTGCAAGTGTTGTCCAAGGGCCATTAACCATTCCCCAAAACGTTCTTGAAATGTTGAAATCAAATTAGACATGAAGGCTACCTCCAAACAAGTTTGCGACAAAGTCTGTCGCAGGCGCTTGTAAAATTGTTTCAGGTTCTGCGACCTGACGAATTTCTCCATCCTGCAAAACTGCAATTCGGTCACCTAATTTCAAGGCCTCATCCGTATCATGTGTTACGAAGATGGTCGTCATGCCGAATTCTTTATGTAATGCCTTGGTCAATTCTTGCAACTGCTTGCGAGAGATAGCATCCAAGGCTGAAAAGGGCTCATCCATCAGCAAGATTTTTGGTTCCCCAATGATGGCCCGCACAATACCAATCCGCTGTTGCTCGCCACCAGATAACTCGCTTGGTAAACGATGGGCATAATCTGCAGCAGGTAGGCCAACCTTGTCCAAGAGTTCTTCGGTTTTAGAGGCAATTTTCTCCTTGCTCCAGCCCTTCATCTCAGGAATCAATGCTATATTTTCCGCAACTGTCAAATTAGGAAATAGGGCAATAGCTTGAAGGACATAGCCGGTACTGAGACGTAATTCCCGTTCATCATAGTCCTTGATGCGTTTTCCATCCATGTAGATATTGCCATCTGTCGGTTCCAAAAGACGGTTAATCATCTTGATCATGGTGGTCTTTCCAGATCCTGAAGGACCCACTAGCACCATGAACTCTCCATTTTCAATGCGGAGATTGACATCTTTTAAAATGTCCTTATCCGTGTAGCGCAAGGCTACATGTTTGTATTCAATCATTTTTTTCCTCAATAAGTTTTCTATCTCTAAGAGTATCCAATAGGCTACTTGCTGGATGCCCTAGGACTTTTTCGATATCTGTTGAAACCCCAGCCTGTTCCCCAACTTTAATAGCTGTATAAGTACTGACCCAGGCATCGTACTCCCAAGTTTGTGCTGGCCATTTTTTCCGTGACTCATAAGCTTCTTCTACTGATTCATCCACATACGTGATGGCGTCACCCGTCTCCTTTGAGAGAAGCGCTACGATTTCTTCCATGGAAAGATCCTCTGGCCCAGTCAAGTTCAAGGTTTGATTTTCCCACTCCTTAGGATTTAAAAGAATCTCTGCTGCAGCCCTAGATGTGTCCTTACGGGCAACAGCTGACACAAGACCACTGCCGGCCGGACCACGAATCTCTCCATTTTCAAGCGCCATATCAATCAGGAAGTCCAAGTAAAAATTATCTCTCAAAAAAGTGTAGGTGAACCCTAATTCCTTGATATAGGCTTCTGTCTGGGCATGATCTCGAGACAAGGTGAAAGTTGCCTCCTCATCTGCCCCATAAAAGGAGGTATAAACGATATGCTCTACTCCTGCTAGCTTTGCAGCATCTAAAAACTCCTTGTGCTCCTTGACACGCTCAGGATTTTCCCGAGCAGAAACCATCAACAAGATATCGATCCCCTTTAAGGCCTCAACCACTTTTGGAGTATTTGTATACGACATTCTACGTATTTCCGCAGACGCGTAAACTTTTGCACGCTCTGGGCTTCGTGCTAGATGGACGGAAGCGATTCCTTTTTTATCGATAAGATCAGCCACATAGGAGCCTAAGTTCCCTGTTACACCTGTAATTCCGATCATAACTGTTACTTCCTTTCCCTAGATGTCATTCTCTTTAGCTTTTAGATTTGAGATAATTCTCTCTTGATAGGCCTCAAATTCTCGGATTTCTTGATCTGAAAAGCCTTGGTAGAAAATCTCTCCAAGTTCCCGACTAACACGGTCTCCAATTTTTTTTGCGCCCAACCAAGGTCTGTCAAAGAGATATATTTTTTCCTTTTATCCTGCGTGCAAGGTTGAATCGTGACCAATCCTTGTTCTTCCAATTTCTTAACCATACTGGTCAATGTATTATTGGCTAGACCCGTCGCAAGAGCGATATCGGTCGCTGTAGCGCACCCCAACTCTTGCTTCCACAAAATCGTTAAAATTTTTCCCTGTTCACTTCTGTATTGAGCATCTGGTTCCTTGTTCAATAGTTTTTGAAAGATACGCCCATTCAACAAACGAATCTGTAGAGCTTGGTAGCCCCCTAACATCTTATCCATTTTAACTCCTTTTTGTTCTATATCGAACCTTTTTAACCATTGTAACATTATTTATTACATCTTTCAACTGTTTCGATATCGAAATAATAAAAACTTTCTACTCAAAAGCAGAAAGTCATTTTTTGATAAAATCAAACATGAATCACATCTGAATCATTCCTCTTAAAGAAACTACTATGCACCAGATAAGGACCATACTTAGAATTTTGACTATAAACCAAACATAAAGGAATGATAAAAATTTTTATAAAATATAGTAAACAAAAGAGTAAGAAAAGACTAAAACTAAGATTCCTTAATTCAAAAAAATAAAGATAAAAGAAAATTAAAGCATTTGATAGAATATTAACCCCAGTAGCAAAACTGGCAGATAGAATATTC
This sequence comes from Streptococcus sp. SK140, assembly GCF_000259525.1. Classification (NCBI taxonomy): domain Bacteria; kingdom Bacillati; phylum Bacillota; class Bacilli; order Lactobacillales; family Streptococcaceae; genus Streptococcus; species Streptococcus sp. SK140. Next base: position 175,067 of record NZ_AJML01000021.1, read on the forward strand.
GTCTTAAGATGAGGATTAAAGAGTTTGACAGCAAATAAAGCCAATAAAGAAATATTATATACACAAATTGGCTTGTAATCATGACGATAAAAAACTAAACATTTATTGTTATAAAAATTAATCCCACTACTAAAATTACTCGCCTTGTTAATCCAAACATGCGAAACTCCACTAATATCACTCCAAGGAACAAATAAAGCTAATCTTCTAAGATAAATCCCTTTTGGAGATATAGAAAATTTCCAAGGGCAAAGAAAATTTATGCCAATGCCAACTAAAATTAATAAAAGAAGGCAATACACTAACTGTGTTTGATGAAAGCTAAAGGCGTAATTAAATATAGTAAATTCTTGAATTTCTCGCCCAGCAATTTGATAGACAACAAAAAGATATAAAAAAACTATAAATAGAACAAATCTATAATAAATACTATGAAACTTCACAATTTTTGGCATATATTCTCCTCACTGATAAAGTCATCATCGAATGACACTTTTCTATCTAACTTAACACAAGTATACCATTAAACACTCAAAAAGCATAAAAATGGAAGAAAGAGATTTTTATAAAAAGAGCTTGGCCAAGACCAAACTCTTCATTTTTCTACTCTTCCTCAACTAAGCGTTTAAACTCTGCTTGGATCTCTGTATTCTCTGTCGGTTTTAAGTACATGACACCACCATTTGTTGTTGGAGAATGAAAAACAATCGCTTCCCCTGTATCAGTTATCGCAAAAAAGTAGCTATGCACGTCCGGGTATTTATCCCAGTTACTATAACGTTCCACAATTCGATACTTAGCGTTACCTAAACCTGTATCAGTGTATTCCGCATTCATTTTCTCGCTTGGTCCATCTCCAAAGGTATAGAGATTATCCGCACCAACATCACCACCAGAAATACCTTTTTTGTAATTAGGTTGACCTAGTCTTTCGCCCCATCCTTTAATGAAGGATTCTAATTTTGCAGATTTGCTTGCATTCCAAGGAGCTTTTTGTCTATCCTCGGAGATAGAAGAGCTAGTCGAAGTTTCAAATTTTTGCCAATCTAAACCTCTTAAATCGATTTGATCAGATTCAGTTTTTCCAAAATTAGATCCAATATAATTAGATTCTATTTGAAATTCTTTTTCCTGAAGTTTACTAGCCCTCTCTTGCTTTTCATTTAACTTATAAAGAGTTCCATAACCTTTACCAGTTCCTGACGACCAACTTAATTCAAGAATCTCCCCACCTTGATAAATAATTGCCGCATTCCTAGCTCCACCATGTCCTGCAGCAAATCCTTCTGCTAAAAGCACAGGTTTACCTTCTTGTAAAGAGTACACTCCAGTTAAAAAGTATTTTCCACTTAAATTAAGATCAGCAACAAGTAACTCCTCAACCCCATCATCATTTAAATCAACAAAAGAGTAACGCATATCATCTGAACGATTTATAGCATTTTCAATAGACCAACTATTGATAGGACGTTCAGTAGCTTTTAAACTTTGATAAAGATTTGAAATTGAAGTTGAATCATTCGAAGTAGAAAATATTTTTTGGTAATCATCAAAAACTGACTTGTACAAATCTTTATAATCTTTCTTAGACTCCCCAGAGTTTATCTCGTTACTAGTAGTTGAAGTAGATAAACTAACATCTTTACTAGAAAGCTCAGAATTTTGATTACTACAACCAACTGTAAAAAAACTAAATATAAGAATAAACAGACTTCCTACTATACTTTTATGACCCATAAAAATCTCCTCTTGAAATGAATGGTGACCATAGCTTTGCTTACATTATATCAAATATTTGAGAGATTCGGTAAAATAAAAAAATCTTATATACAAATACTAAGTAAATAAGTTCAATAATTCTTATATTCGATACACCTTTAATAAATACTATATAGCTAAATATATTGTAGAGAAATCGTATAAGACCCTATAACAAAAGAGATTAAACCATTATTTAAAGCTAACCTATAATACCGTTAAATGATTATACAAGCTTACAGGAAATTAAAGAAAAGAGCATTAACGCATTGAAAAAATAAAATATAAATGAAAGATAAAAGCTAAGAAAAAGCCACGAAATCATTAAAAAATACTTTTATACTCAGTGACTTTAACAATACAGAAATCTAGAATCTCCCTAAATTTGAAAACAAAAAGAGCGAACCATTTTGTTTCGCTCCAGATAGTAAGTATTTATCACTCAACCACAGTTGACAAAGAGGGCAAATTTGATAATTAAGGGCACAAAAAAAGAGCTAACAAGCTCTAATTACGGAGAATAAGGGATTCGAACCCTTGCGCCAGTTACCCGACCTAACGATTTAGCAAACCGTCCTCTTCAGCCTCTTGAGTAATTCTCCTATTAATGGGCACGAGTGGACTCGAACCACCGACCTCACGCTTATCAGGCGTGCGCTCTAACCACCTGAGCTACGCGCCCAAGTTATATAACTTGGTAAATGAACTAAATGTTCAAAGCGGGTGACGAGAATCGAACTCGCGACAACAGCTTGGAAGGCTGTAGTTTTACCACTAAACTACACCCGCTAAAATGGGAGTTAACGGGATCGAACCGCTGACCCTCTGCTTGTAAGGCAGATGCTCTCCCAGCTGAGCTAAACTCCCTTTAGCTAAGCGACTTCCTTATCTCACAGGGGGCAACCCCCAACTACTTCCGGCGTTCTAGGGCTTAACTTCTGTGTTCGGCATGGGTACAGGTGTATCTCCTAGGCTATCGTCACTTAACTTCGAGTAATACCTACTCAAAATTGAATATCTATCAAATTCCAAGAAAACCTTCACGCTTCGTATTCTCAGTTACTTTGGATAAGTCCTCGAGCTATTAGTATTAGTCCGCTACATGTGTCGCCACACTTCCACTTCTAACCTATCTACCTGATCATCTCTCAGGGCTCTTACTGATATAAAATCATGGGAAATCTCATCTTGAGGTGGGTTTCACACTTAGATGCTTTCAGCGTTTATCCCTTCCCTACATAGCTACCCAGCGATGCCTTTGGCAAGACAACTGGTACACCAGCGGTAAGTCCACTCTGGTCCTCTCGTACTAGGAGCAGATCCTCTCAAATTTCCTACGCCCGCGACGGATAGGGACCGAACTGTCTCACGACGTTCTGAACCCAGCTCGCGTGCCGCTTTAATGGGCGAACAGCCCAACCCTTGGGACCGACTACAGCCCCAGGATGCGACGAGCCGACATCGAGGTGCCAAACCTCCCCGTCGATGTGAACTCTTGGGGGAGATAAGCCTGTTATCCCCAGGGTAGCTTTTATCCGTTGAGCGATGGCCCTTCCATACGGAACCACCGGATCACTAAGCCCGACTTTCGTCCCTGCTCGAGTTGTAGCTCTCGCAGTCAAGCTCCCTTATACCTTTACACTCTGCGAATGATT